>JADZEM010000089.1 GCA_020850535.1 Chloroflexota bacterium | reverse complement strand
GTCGCTGCGCGACGGCCGTGGGGAACGGCAGGCACTGGTGCGACTGGCGCGTCGCGCAGCGACTGCAGGATGGTAGGCGGGGCTTTCAAGCCCCGACGCGGCGGCACGACGACATCAACATGCAATCACCCTGCTGCGACCCCCTGCCGCGTGGCCGGCCGACAGCCATCCTGCTACGCTCCCTCTCAGCAACGATGTGAGGATGCTCGCCGGCGGCAGGCCGGCGGCGGGAGGCGCCACAGTGGCAGTGGTCGGCATCGAGATCCAGCGGCGGGAGCCGTTCGCTGGCGGGCAGGCGTTCGGCAAGGGCGGCGCCTACGAGCGCATTGACGGCATCGTGCGGTTCGGGGTGGACCCGGGCCACGCGGCCAACACGATCGTCGTGGATCTGGACAAGGCCCCGCGCGACGAGCATGGCCGCGTCACGTTCCTGGCCGATTTCACCATACTACAGCCAGCCGACGCTGCGCGCGGCAGCGGTCGCCTGATCTTCGAGGTCGCGAATCGCGGGCGGCGCATCCTCCCCCGGCACATCAACCGCGCCCCCAATGGCGAGGCCGTCACCGACGAGATCGACGCTGGCGACGGCTTCCTGATGCGCCACGGCTGGACCATCGGGTGGTGCGGCTGGCAGTGGGACGTGGTGCGCGGGCCGGGCCTGGTGGGGCTGGAAGCGCCGACGGCCCAGGAGAACGGCCAGCCAATCACCGGGCGGGTCTGCGTCGAGTTCCAGCCGAACGCCCCGGCCGCCGACAAGCTGCTGGCGAACCGCGTGCACCACCCGTACGTCGCCGCCGACCTGAACGATCCCGATGCCGCCCTCTACGTGCGCGAGTCGCAGGGCGCGCCACGGACGGAGATCCCGCGCGGGCAGTGGTGCTTCGGGCGCGACGATCGCGGCGCTCCGACGCCCGATCCGGCCTACATCTGGCTGGAGGGCGGCTTCGAGCCGGGCTGGTTGTACGAGATCGTGTACACCACCAAGATCTGCCCGGTCGTGGGGACCGGCCTGCTGGCGGTCCGCGACTTCACGGCGTTCCTGCACCACGGCGCGGCAGCGGCCGGCAACCCCTGCGCCGGACGCATCCAGCGAACCTACGGGTACGGCGTCTCGCAGAGCGGTCGCTTCCTGCGCCACTTCTTGTCGCTCGGCCTGAACCTGGACGAGGAAGGCCGACAGGTCTTCGACGGCCTGCTGCCGCAGGTCGCGGGCGGCCGGCGCGGCCAGTTCAACCACCGCTTCGCCCAGCCGTCCGACCAGTCCACCCCGAGCTTCGGGCACCGGATGCCGTTCGCCGACGACCCGCAGACCGACCCGCTCACCGGCGAGACTGGCGGCCTGCTGGATCGTCAGCGAGCCGTCGGGGGCGTGCCGAAGGTGATTGCCATCAACACGTCAGCCGAGTACTGGCGCGGCGACGGCTCGTTCATCCACACCGACATCGGGGCGACACGCGACGTGACCGCCCCGCCGGAGGTCCGCCAGTACCTCTTCGCGGGCACTCAACACGGCCCCGGCTCGGTGCCGCTCCAGCGGGTCAACGCGGCGGACGGCGCGACCGGCGTACACGGCTTCAACGCGGTGGACTACACGCCGTTGACGCGGGCGGCGCTGCTCAACCTCGACCGCTGGGTGTCCGACGGGGTCGAGCCGCCGCTGACTCTGGTGCCGCGCGTCGCGGATGGCACGGCGGTCCCGATCCAGACGGTGATCGACCAGTTTGCAGCCGTGCCGAGCGCCACCGTCCCCGAGGCCGACAAGGTGCTGGCCGTCTACCGCGCCGATCTCGGCGGGCAGACGGGGCAGGGCATCGCCACGCTGCCGGCCCGGATGGGCGAGCGCTACGCGAACGTCGTCTCAGCACTCGACGCTGACCTGAACGAGACGGGCGGCATTCGCCTGCCAGACCTGACCGTGCCGGTGGCGAGCTACACCGGCTGGAACCCGCGCGATCCCGCGACCGGCGGCGTGGGCCAGATCCTCTCGATGCAGGGCTCGACGCTGCCGTTCCCGGCCACCCGCGCCGACCGCGAGCGGACGGGCGACCCGCGCCCCTCCATCGAGGAGCGGTACGGCGGTCGCGATGACTACCTCAGCCGCGTGCGCGCCGCCGCCGAGGCGTTGGTGGCGCGGCGCTACGTGCTGGCCGAGGACGTCGAGCACGTGGTGACGGCCGCCGCCGCGCGCTACGACGCATTCGCAGCACAGCCGACCGGCACGCGGAATCCGTAGGCGAAACGTCGCGCGGAGGGCCGCGGGTCGCCCGCGCGCTGTCAGTTGCAGGGGAGCGTCGAGCGGGCCAGATCCAGCGCTGGCCCAATCGGCGTCTCCTTCGTGCGGACCCGCACGACCTTCTGCAAGGAGCGCAGGTGCCGCTCGGCGGCGGCCATGCCGGCCTCGACCTGCCGCAGCAATACCAGCGCGCTCGGGGTCAGCTCGGACTGGAGCCGCATCAGCTCGATTGCACCAACCGCCAGCGCCAGGTCATTGCTGAGCAGATGCACGATCTCGCGGGCGGCCAGGGTCACGCCTTCGAGCCGTCCGCGCGCCTCGGCCGTCTCGGCGAGGGTCGCGGAGAGCTGCTCCTGCTCGTGGAGGAGCGTTTCCAGGCGCGCATTCTGGTTCGCGAGCTGCCGGTGGAGCGTGGTGACGCGCTCGGCGGCGGCGAGACGCGCCTGCATCTCCTCCGGATCGAGCGGCTTCGCCAGATAGTCGTCAGCGCCGGCCTGCATGCCCTTCAGGAAGTGGCCCCGGTCATTGAGCACCGACAGGAGGATGACGTAGGTGTAGCAGGCGCCAGGGTTCGCTCTGATCATGCTGCACAGCTCGACGCCGTCGAGCTGAGGCATCACCCAGTCGGTGATGACGACGTCGAACGGCGCATCCTGATACGCCTGCCAGGCTTCGGCGCCGTTCGTCGTGACCTCGCACTCGTGGCCGAACCGTTCGAGGGTCCGCTGGAGGATGCGACGCGAGACTGCATCGTCCTCGGCGATCAGCACTCGCATTCGGCTGTTACCTCCGGAGACCGCCCGATGGGCGCAAGACAGGTGAACCCACAGCAGGTATGGCCGATGTGGGTTCGCGTCGGCCACGGGAATATCGGGCGCCGCTGCCAGCCTGGGCGTCTCACCCGAAGCCGATGTCATGCTGACGTCTCGCGATCGGGATGCCAGTCCGAGACCGGGGCTGGCGCCGAGCTCGCTACGCCGAGTTCGCTACGATAAATGAACGCTCACCCCAAAAACCAGGGGACGGCTTTCCCACTTCCCTAACGCTGGGGTAACGGCCCATCTGGGCAGCGGAATTTGAGAGCTCTCAGCCCTCAGCCCTCAGCCCTCAGCCCTCAGCCCTCAGCGGCGGGCGGCGCTCACCCGGCCTGGGAGCTGTCCGCGGCGCGCACCCAGCGCTGCAGCATGGCGTCCAGCACAGACACGTCGATGGGCTTGGAGAGATAGTCGTCCATGCCGGCCGCCAGACAGCGCTCGCGGTCTCGCGGCGTCGCGCCGGCTGTCACGGCGATGATCGGCAGCGGCGCTGCCTGCCGCTGCGCGCCACGCACGCGCCGCTGCTCGCCCTCGCGGATCAGCATGGTCGCTTCGTAGCCGTCCATACCGGGCATCTGGCAGTCCATGAGCACGGCGTCGAAGGTCTGGCTGGCGACGGCCTCGACCGCCGCGTGGCCGGTCGCGACGAGCTCCACCGCGTACCCACGGTGCTGCAACATCCGCACGAGCACCTTCTGGTTGACGACGTTGTCCTCGACCACCAGGATCGAGCGCCCGTTTGCATCGGAGGGGACGTCGCGGCGCGGGCTGGGCGGAGCGGCAGGCCGGCCTACGCGCTCACCGTCCGGCCTGCCGAGCGCGGCCTCGCAGACGGCGTAGAACTCCTGGCGGCGGATCGGCCGGCCGAGCCAGCCCGCGAGCGCGGTTGTGGGGAAGCCGCTGATGCTGTCGGCGTCGCGCCGCCGCCCCAGCCAGACCAGCCGCACACCGTGATAGTCAAGCAGTGACGCCAGCAGGTTGACGACCCCAGGCGCAGCAGCGGTCAGCAGCGCATGCTCGGCCAGCACCAGCGAGATGCGCTGCTCTGGTCGGCGCACCTGGGCCAGCTGCTCGACGGCGGCATCCAGGTCAGCAACGACGACGGGGAGCGCCCCGGCCTCCGTCGCCAGGGCCGTCAGCACGTCGCGGCTGGCAGGGCGCCCGGTCACCATAAGCAGCCGCCGATCCCGGAGGCAGCTGGGCGGCGCAGGCGGGGCTGGCGCCTCGGCGACGCACCCCAGTTGCACGGTAAACCAGAAGGTGCTCCCACGCCCGGGCGCGCTGTCCACGCCGATCCCGCCGCCCATCAGCTCGACCAGCTGCCGGCTGATCGCCAGCCCGAGGCCAGTGCCCCCATGGTGGCGGCTCGACGAGCTATCCAGCTGGGAGAACGCCTGGAAGAGGCGCGCCTGCCCCTCCTCCGAGATCCCGATGCCGGTGTCGGACACCGTGACTCGCAGCAGGTCGGCCGGCCGGGTCTCGACGGCGTCGGGCTCGCGCCCGCCCGGCCCGGCCGGCCCGACGCGCTGGCCGGCGTCCGCACACTGGGCCACGACGCGGACCTCGCCCCGGTCCGTGAACTTGATGGCGTTGCCGATCAGGTTCACGAGCACCTGGCGTATCCGCGAGCCGTCCGCCCGGGCGAGGCACGGCACATCGGGATCGACGTACACCGTCAGGTCGAGATCGCGCGAGGCGGCCGGCTCGGCCAGCAGGGCGGCGGCCTCCTCGATGACGGTCCGTGGGCACAGCTCGGCGATGTCCAGCGTCATCCGGCCGGCTTCGATCTTCGAGAAGTCCAGCAGATCGTTGACCAGGGCGAGCAGCGCTTCAGCACTGGCCTGGATCGTCTCGGCGGTGTCGCGCTGCTCGTCGGTGAGCGAGCTGTTGAGCAGCAGGTTCGCCATGCCGATCACGCCGTTCATCGGCGTCCGGATCTCGTGGCTGACGTTCGCCAGCAGCTCAGACTTGAGTCGCCCCAGCTCCAGGGCCTCGGCGTGCAGGCGCGCGTTCTCGGCGGCGACAGCGGCCTGCTGCGCGTAGAGGCGGGCGTTGGCCAGCGCGACCGATGCCTGCGCGGCCAGCGCCCCCAGCACGTCGGTATCGTCGACGTCCCAGGCCAGTGAGACGCCGTCCAGCACGAGGATGCCGTCGATCTGGGCGTTGCGCGTCAGCGGGACACAGCGAGCGCCGCGCAGCCAGGCCGCCGCGCCGCCGACAGCGCCCGGCCGCCATCCGGCGATCGGGGGCGAGCTGAGCGTAACCGGCGAGGCGTCCAGAGCGATGCCGGCGTCGAGAACGACGGTCCGGTCCGCATGCCCATCGAGCAGCATGCCGGGCGCGGGCGCATCGGCTCCGACGCCCGCCCCCAGGACGAACTGCCGCGAGTCGGGCGCCAGGATCCAGAGCCGGCCGACCCGTGCGGAGACCAGATCGCGCGCGGCCGTGACCACCTGCCGGGCGATCTCGGACGGGTGCTCGGAAACGGTCAACTGGGCGGCGATATCGTGCATCAACCGAAGCTGGCGTGCACCACGCGCCGCGATCTCGTGGAGGCGCGCGTTCTCCAGAGAGGTCGCCACGAAGCTCGCCAGCTTGCCGATCTCCGACAGCTCGTTGGCGCGGAACGTCTTCATGACGCCGTAGCCAACCTGCAACGCACCGAACAGCTCGCCCCGCACGATCAGCGGCGCAGCCATCGCGGCGCGCCGCCCATCCCCGAACGCCTCGTCATGCTCGGCCCAGTAGTCGCCCGCGAGACGGTCGTCCAGCGCGTTACCCGTCCAGACCACGCGCCGCTCAGCCGCTGCCCGGCCGGCCAGCCCGTCGCCAAGCCGGCAGGCAACCTGGGGATCGGTGTCGATGTGGTCGCCGGTGGCGATGCCGAGTGCGACAAGCTGGTCGCCCCCCGGCACGCGGCGGAAGATGGCGGCGCTGCCGGCCGACATGACGTCGAGCGTCTGGACGAGGATCGATTCGACAGCCTGCAGAAACCCCTCGTTGGCCTGCGGGGGCATGCGTGACGGGGCCTGCTGATGCTGCTCTGGCGCACCGACCGGCGCGGGATCGTGCCGTCGTCGTTGCGGCATCGGCCAGAGACTCACCGACGACTCCTCGCCTGTCCTCGCGCGGGGTATGGGCGCTGTCGAGCACGCGGCAGCCTTGACATACCGCCCTCCGGAGATCGCCTCGGGTGCTGTTTCCTCTCCCCACGCCATCTAACGAGCGAGTGGCGGGGCGAGGGACTGCATGAACAGCTCAACATCTGGCTGCCGGCTTTCTCCACGTGGAGGCGTGTGGGGCATGCTGGCCGAGCGCGAGCGGTCGGGAGTTGCACGACGAGGCTCCCATGCGATCATCCCGTTGCAACGGTTTCTCGGCCCTTGCTGTTTCACTCGATGAGACGGGCGAGCGGAGAGCGCCGGACGCTCCTCCAGGCGGCCCGCGTGAGTGAGGCTGGTGAACGACGAGACCTTGACAGCGGCGCTTGCGGCAGACCTCGACAGCAGCTTCGAGACACTCGTGTGCGCATACCAGGACCGGCTGTACGCCTTCGGGCTGCGGCTGACCGGCAGCACGCGCGACGCGGAAGAGATCGCGCAGGACGCCCTGGTGCGAGCGTATCGCGCCCTTCGACGCTACCCGGCGGAGCGTATCGCAGCGCTCCGGCTGCGAGCGTGGCTCTTTCAGGTCACGGTCAACGTGGCCCGCAACCGCGCACGGACACGCCGCCCGGCCGAGGTGCCGCTGGTCACAGAGGATGGAACGATGGACGTGTTGGCAGATCACGCAGCGGACGAGGCTGACCAACCGGAGCAGCAGGCCGAGCGTCGAGCGGCAGAGGATCAGTTGGCAGAGATCGTGGCCTCGCTCCCCGAGCGGTACCGGGCAGCCGTGGTGCTGCGCCACGTTCAGGGCCTCAGCTACGGCGAGATCGCGGCGGCGCTGGGCCAGCCGTCCGGCACGGTCAAGTCAAACGTCCATCGTGGGGTGGCCTACTTGCGGGCCGCGCTCGACGCGAGCGCAGCCGCCGATCTTGCCGACCTGGCACCTGGGGGTCGCCGATGAACGCCTATCTGGAGCGTGCGAGGGATCTGGCGGCAGCGCGGGAGCTTCATGCGCGGCTGCGGGCCCTGGGACAGACCACTGCGCCCGGATCGTTGCTGGGCGGCGTCCTCGGGGACGTTGGCCTTGACGAGCGGTACCTGTCGCTCGAGACGCCCATCGGGCGCGTCTTCGTGGCCTACAGCGGCCAGCGAATCAGCGGCGTCGTGCCGGCTGCCGATGGCGAGGTCTTCGAGCGGACCTACCGCGCGCGGACGGGGCGCACGGCGCGGCGCGCGGAGGCGATGCCCGCAGAGTTGCTGGCAGCGATCCGCCGGCAGTTGAACGGCGAGCCAGCGGACCTCGACCTTGACCTGCGCGCGCTCTCCGAGTTCGAGCGGGCGGTGCTGCTGAAGGCGTTGGAGATCCCACGCGGGGAGGTCCGCTCGTATGGATGGATTGCGCGGGAGATCGGGCGGCCGGGCGCAGTGCGGGCGGTCGGCTCGGCCCTGAACAAGAATCCGGTCCCGTTGCTGATCCCCTGCCACCGCGTGGTCCGCAGCGACGGCGCGCTCGGAGAGTATGCGTTCGGCGCAGCGCTGAAACGGGCGATCCTGGCCTCGGAGGGGCTGGATCTCGAGCGCGTCGACCGGCTGGCGGAGGCGGGCGTTCGCTACGTCGCGGACGCGACGGACCGCTCATTCTGCCTGCCAACCTGCTCCTGGGTCCGCGAGCGCCCACTGGACACGCTGGTCCCGATTCGCACGCTGGCGGCGGCGCTCGCGGCGGGTTACACGCCATGCTCGGACTGCCGGCCGGCGGCGCTCGTCGGCTGACTGGGGCGTGGGGCGTATCGGCTGACACGCCCTCAGCCCATAGCAAACACGCAACTCCCCATGTCATCCTGAGCGCAGCGAAGGACCTCACCCGCTGACCGTCAACGACCGCGTCAGCGGGTGAGGTCCTTCGCTGCGCTCAGGATGACAATTGTAACTTGCACGTTTTCACCACGACCCACGACCCACGACCCACGACCCACGACCCACGACCTACCTCTTCGGCGGGTGGGGGAACTGCGCCCGGACCGCCTCTGCTGCCGCGCCGCCATCCACTGGGGCAGCCAGCCGTCGCCAGGCCAGCGGCAGGTGGCGCGGCGGCGTGCCCAGCAGCAGGCGCGCCGTGGTCAGGTAGGCGGTCAGCCGCTGCCGGGCGTCCTTCGGGGCGCCGGCCAGCACGCCGACGGCACGGTACAGCGCGCGGAGCGCCAGATCGAGCAGCAGGATGGCGCGCACGGCGTCCTGCGTGGCCTTGCCATGGTGCTTCTGAAAGTAGACGGCTTTTGACAGGTAGTGCGAGGCCAGTTTGAGCGGCACCACCTGACCGCTGCTGCTGCCTTCGGCGTGGCGCACGCACGCGGTCGGAACGAGGTACGTTTTCCAGCCGGCCCGCGCCGCCCGCTTCGCGAGGTCAACCTCTTCCGCGTAGAGGAAGAAGTCCGGGTCCAGACGGCCCACCTCGTCCAGCACCGCGCGGCGGATGACCAGACAGGCGCCCTGCGCCCAGTCAACGCTGACCGGCGAGCGCGCATCGGGATCGAGGGTGGCCCGCCGATACCGACCGAGGACGGCGTCCGGGAAGAGGCGGATCAACTGTAGGTGCCGCCACGCCACGGTCAGCGGCGAGAGGAACGGGTAGGCGGAGAGGACTGGCTGGCCCTCGGCGTCGAGCAGGCGCGGCGCGACGATCCCGGCATCCGGGAGCGCGTCCAACGCCGCGAGGAGCGTCTTGATAGCGCCCGGCTCGACGATGGCATCCGGGTTGAGCAGCAGCACGGCGTCACCCGTGACCAGCCCCAGCCCGGCGTTGACCCCGACGGCAAAACCGACGTTGTCCTGGCTGCTGATGACGGTGGCCGTCGGCCAGACCGCCCGCACCACCTCGTCAACGTCGTCGTCGCCGCCGTTCTCGACCACCACCAGCTCGGCGCCGAGCGGCGCGGCGCGGATCAGCGCATCGAGGGCAGCGCCGAGGGTAGCCCGGCTCCTGAACGTGACGATGACGACGGAGAGGGGCGGCCTGAGGTCGTTCATGGGCGGATTGTACCGCCGCGTGGCCGCCATCCCGGCGACACGGCGGGCGCTCGGCGGTCGTCAGGATGTCGCGCGGCTCGCCGTCCGGGCCAGCGGCGGGATCGTCACGGTGAACGTCGTCCCGACGCCGACGGTGCTGCTCACCCGGATCTCGCCGCCGAGCCGCCTCAGCGACTCGCGGACCAGCGCCAGGCCCAGGCCGGTGCCACGCTCCTGGCGGGCTTCCGGACGCGACGAGCGGAAGAACCGCTGGAACAACCGCTGCTGCTCATCCTCGGTCAGCCCGATGCCGGTATCCGCCACCGCGATCTCGACAGCGTCGCCGACGGCCCGCGCCGTCACCCGCACGGAGCCGCCAGACGGCGTGTACTTGACGGCGTTCGAGAGCAGGTTGTCCACGATGCGCCGCACCAGCAGCTCGTCGGAGAGGATCGACGGCAGGCTCTCGGGGGCGTCCAGCGCGACGTCGATCCCCTTCTCCGTCGCACGGGGACGGCCCATCGCCACCACCAGCTGTAGGATGCGGTCGATGGGCAGGGGCGTCGGCTGGAGCTGCTCCGCGCCAGACTCCATCCGGCGCAGATCGAGCAGGTTGTTGACGAGGCGCAGCATATAGTCGCCGGAGGCGGCGATGCGCGCCAGGAACTCGGCCTGCCGCTCGGCGTCCAGCGAGCCGGGCGCGGCGCCGAGCATCAGCCCGGTGTAGCCGAGGATCGCCGTGAGCGGGGAGCGCAGCTCGTGGCCGAGATCGGCGATCTGGGCGTCGCGCGAGTCGTCGTCGGCGATCTCGCGGACGGCGGCCACGCCGACCTCGAAGCCGTCGAGCGTCTCGCCCAGTGTGGTGTAGCTGATGACGACAGACCGTGTCTCGCCATCACGCGCCTGGAGCTTGCCGGCGCGGTGGACCGCCTTCCCGGATGACGCGGCCTCCTGGAACGCCGTCCGATGATCGACCGGTCGGTCATCAGCCCCACGCACCTGGACCACCTCGGCGGCGGGCTGCCCGGACGCGGCCTCGGCGTCCCAGCCGGTCAGGCGGGCGGCCGTCTCGTTGACCCAGTCCAGGGTCAGGTCGGGACGCACGGCGAAGATGCCGTCCGGCACCTGCGACACGATCGACTCCAGCCGCTCGCGCTCCCCGGCCGCGCCGCGCCGCTCGGTCTCAGCGGTCAGGTAGAGGGCGATCAGGCTGAGCGCGACGACGAGCACCACCAGCAGCACGATGAAGAGGCCGACACCCCGCGCCGCGAGGACATCCGACAGGATCGTGCCGGGGAAGACCAGCAGCAGATTGGCGATCATGCTGGCGCCGGCGAGCGTCCGCACTTCGTCGGCCAGCCCGCCACGGCTGGCCGCGCGGATGATCGCCTGCTCGCCGATCCACGACGCCAGGGCGAAGACGGCGCCCAGCAGGAACGTCTCAGGGATGATTTCGGGGCGCATGCCCACGCTGGCGACTCCCCACGCTGCCAGGTCTCCGACGATCACCCCGGCCACGGCAGCGGCCATGCTGAGGGCGCCGGCCAGCAGCGGCGGGCGAAGCACGACGGTCGCGACGCTGAGCGCCGCGACGGCGACGAGCGTGGCCACGAGCAGCCCGCAGCTCAGCCAGACGGGCAGCAGGATGGCCGGGAGCAGCGAGACGCCGCCGCCGGGCAGGCGCACCGGGAGGCTCGCCAGCATGGCCGCTGCGATGACGTAGAGCAGGACCGGCAGCCAGCCGACGACGCCGTGCTCGCCGACGACCATGGCGGCCACAGCGACGACGACACCTAGCACGGTCATCCCGAGCGGCCGGGCGGAAAAGTGACGCGCGCGGCGAATGTTCAGCATCCTCAACCGGTCAGGCGCTATCCCACAGCAGGATACCAGCCCGCATCGATTCCAAGAGCGTCAGGCGTCACGTTCTCGTGACGACAGTCAGCAACTGCCCATGCGCAGCCGAAATGAGAGGTACAAAAGGGGGAGGTATGTGCATCTGAAGGTAGACACAACCCGTTCAGCCCGCCCTGCGCACCCGAGACGATGTAGTATCCTTAACGGCGCGCGTGTTTGAGGAGGGCCGCCTCGATGCAGGATGCAACGCGAGCGGTCCGGGTACGTCTCGGGCAGGCAGCGATGGCGCGGCCGGGGCTGATCGCTCGGGCGCAGCTCTTTCTGTTGCTGCTCCTCTTGATGCCGCTGTTCGCCGGCCTCCAGCACGTGATCCGCGAGGGCGTGCCGCGCGTCGAGATCCGTTTCATCTCCCAGGATGTGCCGGTCTTCGTGCCGGTCGAGCGCATCGTCGAGCGGGTCGTCGAGCGCATCGTGTACGTCTCGGTGACGCCCACTGCAACCCCGGCGCGCTCCACGCCGACGCCGATGCTCGCCCCAACGCCGGCGCAGGGCGGCGATGCGAGCGCCGGACCAGCCGCCAGCGTGGCCGGCGGCCCAGCTCCCGGCGCCGCGACGGGCACGATTGTCGGGGAGGCTGCCGGGCCGAGCAGTCCAGGTGGCGGCTCGTCCTCCGCCGTCGGCGCATCGACAGGGGTCAGTGCATCGGCAGCGGGTGCGTCGTTGGCGAGTGCGCCGGCGCTGGCCCCACCGGCACGCTCTGCACCGGCGGGCCGCCCAGGTGACGAGGCCGGCTCAACGCTCGGGCAGCTTGCGACGGCGCGTGCGGGCATCCAGCCGGCCCCGGTCAGGGCGGCAACGCGGCTCCCGCTGATCATCGCCACCGAGGACCGCATCGGCGCGCCGGCCAGTGAGCGAGTCGCCGCCGCCCAGCCGGGCCGCGGCGTCGAGATCACGACGCGACAGGTCATCACGACATCGGTCACGACACGGCGACGGAACAGCAACGGGAACGGCAACAGCAACGACAACAGCAGCAGCAATAGCAGCAGGTCGACGGCGACGGCGTCGAGCGCGAGCGGCGGCGTAACGGTCGCCAGCTCGGCTGCCAACCCCACGGCGACACCGCGAGCCACGGCTGTCGCGACAGCCACCAGAGCGGCTGTCGCAGCGGCCGCCGGCGTGCAAACTGCCCAGACGGCCGGCCAGGGACGCGCGAACAGCGCGCCGACCGCCACGCCCACCCCGGCCAAGGTGGCCGCCGCCACGCCAACCAGCACGCCATCACAGCCAACCCCGGCCCCTGCACAGGCGTCGGCGACCGCAACGGCTGTTGCGGCGACACGCACGCCGACGGCCCTGGCGGCGACACGCACGCCGACGGCCCTGGCGGCCACGCGCACGCCGACGGCCGTTGCTGCCACACCAACGGCTCGGCCCTCGGCCACACCAACGGCTCGGCCCTCGTCGACCCCGACACGGCAGCCGTCAGCGACGCCGACCGCCCGGCCGTCGTCCACGCCGACCGCCCGGCCGTCCCCCACCTCCACGGCGAAGCCACTGCCGACCTCGACGGCGCAGGCGACGGCGACGCCGCGGCCAACGTCCGCGCCACGCCCCACATCCACCCCGACGCCACGCCCACAACCGACCTCGACGGTGAAGCCGGCGGCAACCTCGACACCCCGTCCCACCTCGACACCCCGTCCCACCTCGACACCAACCCCGCGTCCGACCTCGACGGCGGTCCCGAAGCCAGCCTCGGTGCAGGGGCAGACTGTCCGGTCGGCGCCGACCTCGACCCCGCGCCCGGCCGCCACGGCGACGCCAGCAACCCGGCGGTAGCGCCTCACAGCCGTTGTCGTAGCGCACTCAAACTGGCGGCACGAGGAGCTGCCAGCCTGGCCCAAGTTCGAGTGACGGCCGTTGGGTGAAGTGTGCGAGATGGGCGGGGCAGCGGCAGTCGGACGCGCCGAAGCGCGCGATGGGCCTCCTGGCCCCGGGCCAGGAGGCCACCAGCGCGGCCACCTGGCACTCGACACGCTCGGGGCCGAGGCGCGCGGCCACTGCGATGAGCCGCCCGGCCGCGAGGAGGTGATCGACGTGCCAGTGCAGCCGCTTCGTCTGGCGGGCGTGTCGGCTGATGCGCCCCCCCAGTCCCCCGAGCGCACTGCCCGTATAGACGTACCAGCCGGCCGCCAGCGTGTGCGCGCCGAGCCGGCCCACCATGAGCAGGGCTGGCGCGTCGAGCTGGATCAGCAAGGCGTAGGTGCCCGGCAGGGGGGTGCGCCAGAGATCGGCGGGCGAGGCTGAACGGTCTGCGGCCACGCGAGAGGATAGCGTGTGGCGGTACCATGCGGGCTGGGTTCTGGGTTCTGGGTTCTGGGTTCTGGGTTCTGGGTTCTGGGTTCTGGGTTCTGGCAGATGCTGGCGGCCGGGGGTGGCGTTGTGCCGTCTCGGCAGCCGGGGATGGCGGCTGGAGGTGGCGCGGATGGCTGGCGGCACGGCGGACGGTATGGCTGATGGCGAGGCGGGCGGTATGGCTGATGGCGAGGCGGGCGGCATGGCGGGCGGGCTGGACCGGCCGGCGGTGGACGCGCTGTGTGATCTGTCAGCGGTCGAGGCGCGCCGGCGCATCGGCACGAAGGAGCTTTCACCGGTCGAACTGTTGGAGGCGTGCATCGCCAGGATCGAGGCGGTCAATCCGGCCGTGAACGCGGTGACGGCGACGGCGTTCGCGGCGGCCCGGGTGCAGGCGAAGGCCGCCGAGGCCGCCGTGCTGGCGGGCGAGTCGTTGCCGCTGTTGCACGGGCTGCCGGTTGGGGTCAAAGACCTGAACGACACAGCCGGCCTGCTGACGACGTACGGCTCGCCGCAGTATCGGGACTACGTGCCGGCCCAGGACGAGGCGATGGTGGGCCGGGTCCGGGCGGCAGGCGCGCTGATCTTCTGCAAGACGAACACGCCGGAGTTCGGGGCCGGCGCGAACACGCGCAACCCGGTCTGGGGCGCGACGGGCAACCCGTTCGACCCGATGCGGAACGCTGGTGGATCGTCTGGCGGCTCGGCGGTGGCGCTGGCGACGGGCATGATGCCGCTGGCGACCGGCTCGGACACGGGCGGCTCGCTGCGGATCCCAGCGGCGTACTCGGGGGTGGTCGGGTTCCGGCCGTCGCCGGGGCTGGTCCCGACGGATAGGCGGGCGTTCGGCTGGTCGCCGCTCTCGATCCAGGGGCCGATGGGGCGGTCGGTGGCAGACGTGGCGTTGTTGCTGGGGGCGCAGGCCGCCTTTGACAGCGACGACCCGTTCTCGGGGCCGGTGGATGGGCCGTCGTATGCGCGGCTGGAGACGGTCGACCTGGGATCGTTGCGCTGCGCGGTGACGGCGGACCTGGGGTTCGCGCCGGTGGACGCCGCCTACCGTGCGACGTTTGCGGGGAAGGTGGCTGGCTTTGGCGGGCTGTTCCGCGCGTGCGACTGGGCGACGCCGGACTTTGGGGAGGCGGACCGTTGCTTTGAGGTGATCCGGGCGGTCCAATTCCTGGGGCAGCATCAGGAGGCGTACCAGCGTGATCCGAGCCTGCTCGGGCCGAACGTGCGGGCAAACTACGAGCAGGGCGCGGCGATGTCGCTGGCGGATTTTGCCTGGGCACACATGGAGGAGACGCGAATCTACCGGCGGGTGCAGCGCTTCTTCGAGGAGTTCGACGTGCTGATCTCGCCAACGGTGCCGATCTCGCCGTTCCCCTGGGAGCAGCTCTACCTGGCGGAGGTGAACGGCGAGCCGGTGCGGACCTACTTCCACTGGCTGGCGCTGACGTACGGGATCACGCTGACGGGGCACCCGGCGATCTCGATCCCGTGCGGGGTGGACGAGCGGGGCATACCGTTCGGGCTGCAGGTGGTGGGGCCGCACAAGGGCGACCGCTTCGTGCTGGCGGTCGCGGCAGCGCTGGAGGCGGCGCTGGCAAGCCGGCCTGGACTGGGGCGGCCATCGCCGGACCTGGACAGGCTGCAGGTGGAGACGCCGGCGTTGCGGGCGACCGTGACCGCGCCGCCGACGATGGGCGCCGGGTCGTAGAGCGTGGGGCGTGGGGCGTGGGGCGTGGGATTGGACTCGAACGGCCGTGCTGTCGGATGATGTCTGGTGCGGCTCTGTCAAGTTCGGGCGCGCTCGGCCCCCAGGTGCGTCCAAACCTACGAAGACGTGCGGAAGACGCGCAGAATCGGGCGAAGTCTGATGCGTTTGTAATGCAGAGGTCATGCGGCGGCGGCCTGGGCGGCTCGACACCTGTTGCGAGCGGTCGCTGGTGGCCGTCGCTCCGGCCTGGTTCTGCCGTTTCCTGGATTCTGACGAACTGCTCGACGGCTCTGGAGACATACCACCATGAGACTGACCTGCCTGCCCGAGAAGCTGAACGAGGGGCTCGCCGCTGTCGGGCGGGTCGTGGCCGCGCGGAGCACCTTGCCGGTGCTGGGGAATGTGCTGCTGGCGACCGACGGTGGCCAGTTGAAGCTGGCGGCGACGAATCTTGAACTGACGGTCGTCAGTTGGGTCGGCGCGAAGATCGAAGAGGAGGGGGCCATCACCCTCCCAGCGCGCCTGCTCCAGGACTATGTGGGGCTGTTGTCGGCTGGCGAGCCGCTCCACCTGGAGCTGCACGGCACGAAGGCGCACCTGACCTGTGGCCGGTTCGAGGCGAACATCAGCGGGATCGATGCTGAAGAGTTCCCGGCTATTCCGTCGGTAGCGGGCGGCGCCTCGCTGCAGCTGCCGGCTCCGCGTTTGAAGGAGGCCATCGGACAGGTGGTCTTCGCGGCGGCGCCGGACGACAGCCGCCCGGTGCTGGCCGGTGTGCTGATGCAGGTGGCTGACGGCAAGTTGACGATGGCGGCGGCGGACGGCTTCCGGCTGGCGGTCCGCAAGGTGGACCTGGGGGAGACGGACGCGCCGGACATCTCGATGATCGTGCCGTCGAAGGCGTTGACTGAGGTGGCGCGCGGCCTCCCGGCCGACGAAGAGGTCCTGGTCGAGATCGCGCTGACGCCGGACCAGAGCCAGGTGCTCTTCAGGCACCGGCAGGCGGAGATTGTCTCGCGGATCATCGAGGGGCAGTTCCCGGACTTCAACCGGATCATCCCGCGCGATACGAAGACGCGGGTGACGCTTCAGACGGCAGATTTTCTCCGGGCGACGAAGGCGGCGCAGGTGTTTGCTCGGGACAACTCGATGATTGTGCGGCTCAACCTTGTGCCTGCCGAGGGCGGCGACGAGGCCCTCGGAAAGGTGACGGTGGCGGCGACCTCGACGGAGATCGGCGACAACACGGGCGACGTCGATGCGAGCGTGGAGGGCGACGCGATGCAGGTGGCCTTCAACGGCAAGTACCTGCGTGACGCGCTCGAAGCGCTCGACGCCCAGCAGGCGTTCCTGGAGGTGACCGGCCCGGCCAGCCCTGGCCTGATCCGCCCGGCCAGCGGCCCGAATGGCTACATCCAGGTGATCATGCCGATGCACGTCGCAAGGTGAATTGAGTTGAAGGAACTGGTCTCATAGTGACAGTTGACAGTATGGTGTAGTCACTGTCAGCGTCGGTGCCACAGCGCTATCGAACAGATAACCGGGGGCACTTGGGGTGCCATCGAAGTCTATGACGTGGCAGCGGCGCTTCGAGTGCGTGTAACTGACGATGGCCAGCTTGCTCCAGGCTCGGAGTATTCTGATGTCGGTCACGAACCCGACTGGCCGACCATCGGGCGCGCTCGTCAGCTTCGCGATGAGCTACATGTACTGAAGCCGCTCTGGGATTCCCCAGACCATCGTCCGAGCGATGAGCATCTCGCGTTGGCCCGGCGCGCGGCAAGGCGCCCGGCTGCGGTCGCAGATGTCGTTTATCAGCACGCGTTGAAGATGGCGAGGTCTGATCGAGGCCGACTCTCCCTATCTCGAATGGTCGCAGCCACGCTTGTCATGGGTGGGAGGCTGCCACGTCAGTACGCCCGACCGTATCAGGATTTCCGCGACGCTGTTAGAGAAACCCTTCGCCAACTGGAGGGTCGCCTGATGCGGCACGCTCGGGGGCCAACTGGATGGCTGATGGACAACTTTGACCTGCCCTGGCGGTGGCTCGAAGCGATGAGTGAACGAGGTGTTCCCGAGCAAATTGAGGCTGAGCTGTGCGCTGCGATCGATGGTTGGCGAGCGTTCGAAGATCCGTCCGACCGCCAGTTCGCGGAGCGCGCCATCGGAGTCGCCGGACATGTCATGACCGGTTTTCTTGCTGGCATGCGAGGGCGCGGTGACGAGCCGGTCCTGATTTTGGCTGAGAGCTATCCTTCGCCGCTGAGTTCCTTCACCGGCCTGGCTGACGTGCAGTGGGATATCTTCCCGCCAGCCGACTGTCCCCTCAGGTCGGCCGAACGTCGTGGACAAAGTGTCGCCGCGCGGGTCGCCATCGTGCCTCGGCTATGGGTCGAGGCAATGGCTGATCCATAGGAGCCGTCTCGGGATGGTCAGTTCGTCGTACTCGGCGACGTGAGTAGGTTGCAGCACGACCAGCGGGCCTGCTGCTCCATGGTCGCGGCTGAGATCAAGAAGTCGTGCACCGCAGACGTGCTGGAGTGCCGGCGATGGAACCCCGAAGTCCCACGGCGCATGAGTCTCGAACGGGCCGCGCGGGAAGCGGCTGAGCGGGCATTGACGCGGCTCTGGCAGCGCGGGCTGCCTTGAGCCTCAGATCCTGTACGCGCGTGGGCAAAGGCTGTCGAGAGGTCTTATTTTGCGATGGAGCCAGTTCGTGTAATAAGGTGGCCTCAATACGGTCGTTGTTACAGCCAAGCTAAATGAGGTGAGGGCGTGGCCGACGTTAGTACGCGAGCAGGCCAGTTCATGAAACAACCACAGGGGCACCGGGCATTCAGGCCCGCTCCGTTGCCACCGGACCCGCCCCTGATCTTCGACTCAACGATGATTCGGTTGCTCTCCTCGGCGGACCAAGCCCTCGGCCGGCTGGATGGCGTCGCTCGGACGATGCCCAATCCTGACCTGTTTGTCGCGATGTACGTCCGGCAAGAGGCCGTTCTCAGCTCCCGTATCGAAGGGACGCAGAGCACGCTCGACGATGTCCTCGCCTTCGAGCTTGATGCGCAGAGCCGGGAAGTTCCTCGCGATGTCGAGGAAGTCGTGAACTACGTTCGCGCCATGAACTACGGCCTTGCGCGGGTCGCCTCGCTTCCTCCATCTCGACGGCTGCTCCGCGAGATTCACGCCGAATTGCTTCAGGGCGTGCGCGGTGCTGACAAGCGACCAGGGGAATTCAGGAATCAGCAGAACTACATCGGGGTCGGTGGCGCTCCCATCGAGCGGGCGACGTTCGTTCCGCCCTGTCCGGAAGATATGGAGGCAGCGCTGGACGATTTCGAGCGCTTTCTCAACGCAGATGCGGATCTGCCGCCGCTGATTCACTGCGGACTGGCGCACGCACAATTCGAGACGATTCACCCATTCATGGATGGGAACGGCAGAGTCGGGCGCCTCCTGATCACGTTCCTCCTGTGCTTTCGCGGTGTGCTCCATCGCCCGCTGCTCTACCTGAGTGCGTTCCTGGCAAACAACAGGGTCGAATACTACGACCGGCTCACGGCGATCCGTGAGCGTGGGGATTGGGAAGGCTGGCTCCGATTCTTCCTGCGCGGCGTCGGCGAGACGGCCGATGAAGCTGCCTGGACCGCCCAACGCATCCTGGAGCTACGAGAGAGTCATCGCGGCATGCTACAGGAAAGGGGCACCAGCCCACATGCTCATCGACTCCTCGATCTGCTCTTCGAGCGTCCCCTCCTCAACGTCGGGTTCATTGAGCAAACCCTCGCAGTCGCCTACGTGACGGCGAACAAACTCGTAGAGCAGTTTCAGCGTCTTGGAATCCTCGAGGAAACGACTGGCCAACGGCGCAACCGACGGTTTCGCTACACGCCGTATCTCTCGCTCTTTGATGAGCGTGGCTACGCCCGCCCTGATTCATCAACCCTCCAGACCACTGAAACGGAGGGGCTGTCCAGTGCCTGAAGGTGGACGTGGATCGGCATGGTAACTGTGCCCCTTCCGCTCGCGGCTCTCCTTGAGTGGCCAGTGAACCAGCACAGCGCTGGGGCAGGGCTACATCCAGGTGATTATGCCGATGCACGTCGCCCGGTAAATAGCCGGATGGCGTCTGGCGTCCCGCACGTCATCCGCGTGCCGCTCTCTACCCCGATCAGCGGCTCCTGGCTGAACCTCGCCGAGTCGGTCCAGCGCATCATCGTCCGTCGCGCCCTTGAGGGCCAGCATCCTCAGTCCCAGGGGGAACTGCTCTCGTGGCTCAACGATACGATCACCGGCTGGAATGCCCACCCGACGCCGTTCGTCTGGCACGGCAAACGGTATGAGCGTCGACAACGCGCACGCCAACGGCGCCGCCTTACCTCCGTGCTCGACCCGATCCAGGTTGAATCGAATGCGGCGTGACCCACTAGCACGCGACAGGACACGCTGTTACCATGTCGGCCCTACTCAACAGAAGCCACGGGGAGGGCGCGATGGTCTGTCTGGCATGTGGCGGTCGAAATCACGATGAGGCCCAGCGCTGCTGGCGCTGCAGCGTCGCCTTCGACGAGTCCCCTGCCGGCCGGTCCATGCACGCCCACCACGCCGAGCGCTCCGAGATCGAGCGCTCCGAGACCGAACTCCGCCTGCCGCGCCTGCGCTGGTTCCAGTCTCCTGCCGTCTGGCTGCCGCTGATCCGCCAGGCGGTCCGCCGGCTCGAAGCCCAGGGCTGGCGCATCGAGCACGAGATCGAGATCCCCGGGCTGGTGGCGACCGGCGCGCTGCGCCGAGGCCATCATCGCGTCAGCCGGGCGGCGGACGCCGACCGCGTCGTCCTGAGCGTGATCCGGTAATCTCGCGCGGCTCCCGATCCCCCGTCCTGACCGCGAGTTCGCTTGCGCGCCGCATCTCCCCACGCTACGGTTGAGAGCGACGAGAACGGTGCGAGCGCGCCAGGGCGTTCACCCTGGTCACAGTGCAACCATGCACGCGGGCGATGAACCCGGGAGGAATCACCGTGGAGAAGCGACGACTCGGCCGGACCGGCCACATGAGCAGCGTCGTGGCGTTTGGCGCGGCCGGCATCGGGCGCGTAGACCAGCCGACGGCGGACAAGGCGATCCAGACCGCGCTCGACTACGGCGTGAACCACATCGACGTGGCGCCCAGCTACGGTGAGGCTGAGCTGCGCTTCCACGACTGGATGCCAAAGATCCGGGATCGGGTCTTCCTGGGCTGCAAGACCAACATCCGCGATGCTGCCGCCTCCTGGGACGAGTGCCAGCGCTCGCTGGAGCGGCTCAATACCGACCGCTTCGACCTGTACCAGTTGCACTCGGTCGGCAAGAAGGACATCCTGGACGAGGTCACGAAGAAGGGCGGCGCGCTCGAGACGCTCGTCAAGGCTCGCGAGCAGGGATTGACAACCTGGCTGGGCATCACCGGGCACACCCACGATGCGCCGTCCACGCACCTCGAAGCGCTGCGCCGATTCGATTTCGACACCGTGATGCTGCCGTTGAACTTCGTGCTGTGGTCGATCCCGCGGTACCGCCGCGACTTCGAGGCGCTCATGGAAGAGTGCGCCCGCCGCGATGTCGGCGTCCACGTCATCAAGACGCTGGCGAAAGCGCCCTGGGGCGAGCGCGAGAAGACCTACGCCTGCTGGTACGAGCCGTTCGATCAGCAGGCCGAGATCGACCAGGCCGTCGCCTTCAACCTGGCCCAGCCGATCCACACCATGTGCAGCACCGGCGACGTGAACATCCTGCCGCGCATGCTGGCCGCCGCCGAGCGGGTGCAGCCGCTGCAGGCGTCCGCGCGCGAGGCCCTGGTCGCCACGGCAGATCGGTACGAGTCGCCGTTCGTGGGCCGCTGGGCCTGAGCAGGAGACGCGTCAGATGATTGGCGCGCCCGCCGATCTCCTCAGCCTGCTCTACGTTGCCGTTGCGCTCTACACCCTCTGGCAGCTGCCGAGTCGCTGGCGCTCCCTGACCGACGCCACCTACACCGAGGATGACCGCAACCTTGCAGGGCGGGTCGGCTTCCTGCTCCTGACGCCGCTCGGCGTGCTGGTGCATGAGCTGGCCCACATGGCGGCGGCGGTCCTCCTCGGCGGGCGAAACATCTCCCTCAGTTATCGGGTGTACTGGGGATATGTCCAGTACAGCGGCAACCTCGGGGCCACCGCCGAATGGATCGTCGCCGTGGCCGGGCCGGCCGCCAGCCTCGCGCTGGGACTGGCCGTCGGCTACGGCGTCCTGCGGCTTCGGCAGCCCTGGCGCGACATCGGGATGTCGTTCGCGCACGCGACGCTGCTGCTCGACCTGATCCTCTACCCCGGCATGAGCCTGTTGGACGGCGTCGGCGACTTCCGCTGGATCTACAGCGCGCAGACGCCGGTCCTGTCAACCGTCGCCGGGGTAGCCCACGCGGCCGGACTCGGCGCGTACCTGCTGCTGGCGCGGCTCCACTCGCGGCTGCAGCGGCGCGAGGTTCACGACGCCCTGACCGAGCGCTTCGCCGGGCAGCAGGTCACCTTGCGGGAGGAGATCCTCGAACGGCTGACCCTGCTGGAGACCGCCGAGCGCGCCCGGCACCTCCTCCCCGAGGAGCGGGAGGAGCTGAAGACCCTCCGCGAATTGCGGACATGGTCCGAGGCGCACAACCAGGCGGTCGTCGCGTCGGTCTCAACGCCGCCGGCATCTGCCCCGACGCCGCCGGCATCTGCCCAGACGCCGCCAGCGTCCCCGCCAGAGCCGACCGCCAGCGAGGAGGCCGGCCCGACGGTCGGACCGGGCCAGCCTCCGGACCAGGGGCCGCACCCAAACCCGCGCCCGCGCCCACGCCCCGGCCTGTTCGGCGGCCCCGGCCCCCTGCCCGGCTTCCCCCTCGACGACGACCGCCGCAACTGACCCGCGCGCGGGCTCCGACACGCCCAGGATCCTGCGCGCCCAGCCCCCGACCTGCCTGACCCGCTACACCCGCAGCACCTCGAAGGCCGCTGCCGAGGCCACCCCGAACCGCTCGCCGGCCGACGCCGCCTGCTTCCGCAGGAACGCCTCAGGGTCGAACGGCGAGCCGAGGTTCTCGAAGTAAGCCCGCTGCGCCACCAGCGACGCGATGCCCTGCTCCAACCCGGCTGCAATGTCGCAGGCGTGCGTCGGCGCGTGCGAGCCGCTGACGAAGACGTAGCGGACGCCGCCCCACGGCTCGAACCCCTCCTCGATCAGCTCGGGGAAGATCCAGCGGTTGCCGGCGTCCCGCGCCGCGTCGCAGACGGCCAGCCCCACGGCCCGGTGGTCGGCCTGGTTGAGCGCCCCGCCCGGCCAGGTCAGCGCGAACCCGCCGACCGCCAGCGCGTCTGGCCGGTGCCGGCGAATCTCACGGGCCAGATCACGCCGCAGCGACAGGCCATACTCGACCATCCCATCGCGGTAGCCGAGAAACGTCACCGACTCCACGCCGACCAGCCGCGCACTCTCGATCTCCTCGGCCTCGCGGACCGGCGCCGTGCGCTCCGGGGGCCACGCGTCGATGCCAGCCTCGCCGCGCGTGACCATCAGGTAGGCGGCCTCCTTGCCCAACCCGGTCCAGCGCGCCACCGCGCAGGACGTGCCGTACTCAAGATCGTCCGGATGCGCGGCGATGGCCAGCAAACGCGACCAGTCCTCGGGGACTGGCTCCAGATCGGGCGGGCGCGGCGCCTGAGACGCCTGGGACAGTCCATCGGCTGGCGGCACGGTGCTCCTCCTGTAACGGGCTGCTGATACTCGAGGCGCGCGCAGCCCGGCCACGTTCAGGATAGCCGCCCGCACCCTGGCTTGCCCCTTTCGCCCCGCAGGAGCCGCCGCCGGCGCGCTCACCACGCAGGAAGATTGCAACAATGCAGCAGAGATACACGTTAAGACGCGCCAAGTTCGAGGTCAATCACCTATCTGCGACGCGAGTCGTCCCACAGGGCGGCTCGCTGCCGTTATATCGAGTGAGCCCGCCGACAGGAATGTGTCGCCCGTCGAGCACTCTCCGCTTTCAGGGCGGTATCCCAGCTGGAGATACGAACACTCGTGGACGTCCTCCGAGACGGGCGGATCTGACGCATGTACCGTCGCCACATCAGCCAGTTGCGGCCTGGACAGGTGGTTGCCCGAGCGATCTACAACGAGCGCGGCGAAGTGCTCCTCGGCGTCGGCAGCACCCTGAACCAGTTTTACATCGATCGCTTGCGCGAACGCGGCGTGATCTCCGTCTTCCTGCGGGACGGCCTTGGAGATGATGTCGCCCCGAACGACATCGTGTCGGAGGAGCTGCGCGCATCGACGGTGACGCACCTGGCGCGCGCGTTCGACGTGATGAGCACGATGGCCCACGGCACGAAGCTCAACAACGCCGAGCGCCCCCAGACCGTGGACGACCTCGTCTATCGGCTCGGCGAGCGCCCGCTGGACCTGCCCGAGACGGGCGTGCAGTCCCTGCAGGAGCTGTACAAGGACATCGAGTCGCTCATGAACGAGATCCTCGAGTCCAACACCATCGCCAGCCTGGAGTCCCTGAAGACCCACAACGACTACACGTTCCAGCACTCGGTCGATGTGGCGGTGCTCGGCATCCTGCTCGGGCGCACGGCCGGCCTCCCGCGCGATCAGCTCCGCGAGCTGGCGCTCGGCTGCCTCCTGCACGACCTCGGCAAGATGTACATCGACGAGGCCATCCTCGATAAGCCCGGACGGCTCACCCCGGAAGAGTTCGACGAGATCAAGAAGCACCCGCAGATGGGCTTCGAGCTGATCCGGCGGATGCCGGTGTTCAGCATCCTGCCGGCCCACGTGGCCTTCCAGCACCACGAGCGCCAGGACGGCGCCGGCTACCCGCGCGGGCTGATCGGCAACAACCAGCTGGCCCGGACCCTCTCGGAGCGGATGAACCCGAAGCGCATGCTGCTCATCGCGGAGATCGCGGCGGTGGCAGACGTCTACAGCGCGCTGACCTCAGACCGCCCGTACCGGCCAGCCATGCCCCTCGACAAGGTCGCGCAGATCATCGGCGAGATGTCCGGGCCGCACCTCAACACCGACGTGGTGGACCTGCTCCTGCACACCATCCCGATGTTCCCGGTCGGTCACTGGGTTGAGGTGGTCACCGGCAAGTACCGGGCCTGGCGCGGCGTCGTCACCGAGCTTGCCGTGGACGCCCTGCACCAGCCCATCATCCGGCTGCTGCTGGACGAGCGCGGGAACCGCGTGCCCACCCCCGTGGAGCTCGACCTGCGCAATCAGGAAGACCTCAAGATCAAAGGGCTGGCGCCGGGCGAAGTGCCGTTCGAGCCGGGCGTACCAGCCTGACCTGGGCCGCCAGGGTTCCCTGACAGGACTCCCTCAATGGAGCGCCGGGACAGGGTCCGCGCTACAGCGTAGCCTGAACCGCGACGCCGGGGCGTGCCGTCGAGGCCCGGATCACCAGCTCGCTCGGCAGCACCTCGCGGACCGGCTCGGCCGGCGCCGAGCCGCCAATCGCCGCCAGGATCAGCTCGGCCGCCCGCCGTCCGGCCTCCGCGATGGGCGGGCGGACCGTCGTCAGTGGTGGCTCGACGTGTAGCGCGAAGTGATCGTCGTTCGCACCGACCACGCTCACGTCGTCGGGCACACTCAGACGACGGCGATGCAGCCCGTTGACAATGGCGATGGCCATCGAGTCGTTCGCGCCGAAGACGCCTGTGGGCGGATCGGCTCGGTCGAAGAGCTGGCCACACGCTTCGAGCGCCGTCAGGTAGTCGAACGCGCCATTGACGATCAACGACTCGTCCACCGGCAGCCCGGCCTCGGCCATCGCCGCGCGGAACCCTGCCACCCGGTCCACCGCCGAGCGCCGCGCCAGGGTGCCAGGAGCCCGGCTCGTGGGCAGGCCGCTCACATGCGCGATGCGTTGATGCCCCAGCCCGATCAAGTACTCGGTGGCCCGCCGGCCGATCTCGACGTCATCCCAGCCGATCAGGTTCAGCTCAGCCGTCTGGATCGGCCGGTTGATCACCACCAGCGGCACGCCCAGGCGTCGGACGGCAAGCAGATGCTCCGCGCTGACGGCCGCCGAGTTCGACATACAGACGATGCCGTCCACTCGCTTGTCGAGGAACATCTCGAGCGCGGCCTGCTCGGGCTGGACGCCGTCCGCGCAGGCCAGCAGCACCGAGTAGCCCTGCGCGCTCACCACCTGCTCGACGACGCCAACCACCTGCGTGAAGAACCCCCGGGTGATATCCGTGATGACGAGGCCGAGCGTGCCGGTCCTGGACGTGACCAGCCCACGGGCAAGCGCGTTCGGGCGGTAGTTGAGATCGCGGGCAGCCGCGAGCACGCGCTCACGCGTCTCGGCGCTGGCGTACCCTTCGCGCCCGTTCAGGACTTGCGAAACGGTGCTCAGCGAGACGCCCGCGCGCCGCGCGACATCACGGATGGTGACAGGTCGTACCACTTGCATTGCTGGTTCTTTCACGGCGGACCATACCAGACAAACGGCCTCGCGTGGTGATTTCCGGGGCGTGTTCGGACGAAATCGTCTGCCAAAGTCGGTACGCCGTGAGATGTGGCCCGGAAGCCAGCACACCCCCAGTCTGCCATGAGATAAAACGTGCCGAGCGGCCGTCCAGCGGCGATCCGGCGTGGAGCAGCGGAGGGCATCGTATGGGCCAGGAGATCGTCACGGGGAGCGGCGCTCGGCGGCGACCCGGTCGGCCCGCCCGAGCCAGATGCTGCGGTGCGGCTGGGCGGGATCGTAGCGCACGAAGGCAGTATCACCAGGACGCCACGCACGGGCCTCGTCGGCCGGCAGCAGGCCGCTCTCGCCGGTGTACGTCTGCCCCGCGCCGAGGGTGTACTGGTAGCGCACACGCCAGAGGTAGCGTCCGTTGACCCGCGTCATGCTCTGCACGACCTCGGTGACGGTGGCGCGCCCGGAGACGCCCACGGCGAGAATCCGCTGCTCCTCGCCGTGCTGCCAGAGGCCGTATCCGGCGGTTCCCGCACCGAACGTCGAGAAGATCAGGCCAATCCCCAGCGGCGCGGCCAGGAACGCCCAGCGCCTGGGCCAGGCCTGCCGGTTGCGAACCAACGCCAACGCCAGGCACCCGGCGACCATCAGGGCCAGCAGGCCAATCCCCAGGAAGAGGCTGCCGAACCAGACCTCGAAGCGCTCGAAAGCCGCACCCTGCACCATCGCACCTACCGCGGCTGGTCGCGCCCAACCCACGCGCTCTGCGGGGGATCCGCCGGGTCGTAGAGCACGGCGGCCCGCTCGCCGACGCCGTAGCTCTGGGCCTCGCCGGGCTCCAGGTAGCCGCTCTCGCCTTCGTACTCCTGGCCGGTGTGCGCCACGTAGACGTAGCGGACATGCCAGAGGCGGCGCTCGTTGATAGTAGCGCCGGTCGGCTCGACGGCTACGACGGTCGCATCGACCATGGTGCCGGACATCCGCAGCCGCTGCTCGCGCTGGGACTTCTCCAGCCCGTGGCGGAAGAAGAAGCCACCGATGATCAGGAAGATGACGCCGATCCCCCCGCCGAGCACGAGCGGGAGCCACGCACCAGCACCGACGTCGCCGTAGACGTCGAGGACGCGGAACAGGATCAGCCCGAACGCCAGGGCTGCCAGTCCGACGCCGAGGAAGATCGCGCCGAACCAGGTGTCGAACGAACGGACGCTCTTGCCGGTCTGTTGTGGCGCGTGAAAGCGGCCCATCTGCTGCCCTCCTCGGGTAGCTTAACGCGCACGGCCGATCAGCCGTGCTCCTCGGCCAGCCGCTTGCGGATCTTCATCCAGATCCCGGCCACGATCGCCCCGGGGATAGTGGTGCTGTCCTTCCGCATGACGTGCGTGAGCGGTCGTGGGAGCGTCGCCAGCAACGCCTCGCGGGCGTCCTCGTTCTGGGTGAACTTGGCCCAGCAGGCGCGCTCCATCAGCTTCCAGTGAGCGTGCGTGCCCGGCACGATCTTCTGCCCCTCGTATTTGAAGTGCTCGGCGGGGATCGCCTCCGCGCCAGCCCGTTTGGCCGCGCCGCCGTGCAGGTCGGCCACCCGGCGGCGGTCGGCAGCCGAGGGGAACTTGAGGCCCTGCCAGAGCCCCTCGACACTGGCGTAGACGCGGCCATCCAGTTCGAACGGCGTCGGCGCGAGGTTCGAGATCAGCTTGATGCGCGCATCCGCTGTCCGGTAGCCGACGTTGAGCGGCTCGCGGCACGCTTCGTCACGCGGGCCAAGATCGTGGAGGACGGCGCCGCCGCGCTCCTGGGTCCGCAGCACAAAGACGTGCTCGGCGGCCCGGGTGCGCCACTGGGCGAACCGCTCCGGGTCGTCCTCGGCCTCTGGGATCAGCACGATCGCGCCGGACTTGAGCAGTGCTTTCATCATGTCCCCGCCGCGGCCCCCCCACATAGATGGTGTGTGCGAGGGATGCAGCCGGGACCAACGGTTCTCGCAGTCAGCCTGCCAACAGCGCCAGCCTCGGCGGACCAGCGTGGTGCCTCAGGCGTCTGGCGATGCTGCGCCCGGCGATCAGGCGAGGCCGGACACGAACGGCGCGATGGTGGCGGCGTTTCCGGAGGCGATCGTCGCGGCGCTACTCGGCTCAAGCTGCCCGAGCAGCCCACGGTAGTACTGGACCATCTGGCCGGCGTACGCAGCCTGATAGTGGCCCGGCACGAACAGGTCCAGCCCGATCAGGAAGCGGTCTGGATACTCGCGGAGGAGCGCGCCCCAGGCGGCGTCAAGGGAGCCATCAGGCCGCGTCAGCACCGTCCCTGGTCCGAGCCACGGCGAGCGCGCAGACAGATCGGCGTGGAGATTCGGGTTCCGCGCGAGCAGCCGCCGCGTCACGTCGGCAGCGCCGTGCCCGGCGTGCGCCCAGATGAACGCCGTGTCCGGGGCGGCCTGCACGGCGCGCTCAAGCTCCTCGGCGAACCACCACTCCTGGTGAATCGTCACCACGCCGCCGGCCGCGCCGGTTCGACGGTACGCCTCGATCAGGGACGGGTGATCAGCGGGCACGTCGTTGGCGGGCGCGCGGTAGTTGTCGCCGGCCGGTCCGAGCTGAAACGCCGAGTGCCGGCAGATGATCTCGCCAAGGCCGCGCACGACGTTGGCGGCGAACAGCTCGTCCAGGCCGTCCGGGTGGCGGTACGACGAGTCCGGGTGCAAGGCATTGGCGTACCCCTCGGCCAGCAGCGGCACGATGCGCCCCGGTGCGAGATCGCGCGCCGCCGTGGCGAGAGACCACGGCTCGCCAAACAACAGCGCACCCTGCACGCCAATCTTGTCGTGGAGGGCCAGCAGCCCGGCCGGGTCCGGCCCGAAGCCCTCCTTGAGGTGCGCGTGGGCGTCCACCAGCGGGCCGGTGTACGGGCCGGCCGCCTCGGCGGCGCGGGCTCGCACCAGCCCGGTGGCCGCGAGCGCCCCGAGCATGGCCAGTCGCGAGAGGACGCGGCGGCGAGACAGGCGCGGGAGCGCAGACAGGTGGTGCTGGCACATGTAGGCAGGATACCAGCGCGCTCCCTGCTCTCGACCCACCCGCCTGTCAACATGGCGTCTCGGTCCCGTGCTACGATCCCGAGCAGGCACGGCCAGGGTCGGGAGGACCGTCGAGATGAAGATCAGCTACCGCATTGGCGTGATGCCCGGACCATGGCCCGACGACGCCGACCTGCCCGGCTTCCTCTGGGAGCTGATCGACCTCTGTGAGCGGACCGAGATCGACTCGCTCTGGTTCTCGGAGCGGCTCTCCTCGCCGATCCCGGTCCCCGAGCCGATCACCACGATGGCGGCGCTGGCGGCCCGCACGACGCGCCTCAAGTTTGGCCCGAGCGTCCTGACGATCCCGTTCCGCACGCCGGTGGTGCTGGCCCGCGAGATCGCGATGCTCGACGCGCTCTCGAACGGGCGGATGCTGCCGGCGGTCGGGATCGGGGCCGAAGACGAGCGCTCGTTCAAGGCGGCCGGCGTGCCGGTCAAGGAGCGCGCCCGCCGCGCCGACGAGGCCATCGCGATCATGCGGGCCTGCTGGACGGGCGAGCCGGTCCACTTCGAGGGCCGCTTCTGGCAGCTTGACGGCATCACGGTGCTGCCGAAGCCGAAGCAGAGCCCGATGCCGCTGTGGATCGGCGGCAACAGCCCGGCCGCTGCCCGGCGGGCTGGCCGGCTGGGGGACGGCTGGATTCCCTCATTCATCGCCCCGCGGCAGTTGAAAGAGGGCCTCGAGATCACGCTGGAGACGGCCGCGCAGGCCGGCCGCGCGTTCGAGATCGACCACTTCGGCGCGCTGGTCTACTTCTGCATCGACGACGACCCGGCGAAGGCCGAGGCGCTGGCCCGTCCGCACATCCCGCCCGGCCGCGCCAACGCCGAGACGCTGGCGTTGTGCACGGCGTTCGGGCCGCCAGCGCTGGTGCGCGAGCGGCTGGAGAGCTACGTCGCTGCGGGCGGCTCGAAGTTCATCCTGCGGCCGATGTGCGCGCCCGAGCTGATGCTGGAGCAGCTTGCGCGGCTGGCATCAGACGTGATCCCGGACTTTCACCGCCGCCGCTGACCGACGGTATCAGGCTGGTTTGCGCGCCTTGAGCACCAACACAGCCGGTCGGCGTCGCTCGTCGATCAGGTCGGGGCGGTCGCGGACGGCCTCGGGAGTCGGGCCGGGCTCCTCCAGCCGCTCGACGGTGAACCCGGCCGCCACCGCGCCGTTGACCAGCGAGGCGACGGTCCGGTGGAACTTGACCACGCCGCTGACGAACCATGTTTGCTGGCGCTGGCCTTCGTAGCCGTAGTCGTCGAGCGCCCAGAACAGCCGTCTGCCGACATGATCCGAGGCCCAGCCCTGCCGGGCGACCTGGGCCGTGCAGACAGGATGCTCGACGGAGTAGACCAGCGTGCCGCCGGGCCGCAGCCACTCGGCGATGCTCCCCATGACGGCCGGATAGTCGCGGACGTAGTGCAGGGCGAACGAGCTGGTAACAAGATCAAACGAGGCTGGCTCGAACTGGACGACTTCCAGGCCTGACCGCACGTAGGTGATGCCGTCGTCGGCTGTGCGCTCGCGGGCCAGCCCGAGCATCCGCTCCGAGATATCCACGCCGACAACGGCCACCGCCCCGCGTGCTCGGCACCAGCGGGCAAGCTCGCCGTCGCCGCAGCCGAGGTCGAGCACGCGCAGACCGTCGAATGGCGGCAGCAGGGCCCGGAAGGCTGGCTGCTCGATGGCCTCGTTCAGCCCGAGCTTGCTCTCCCGAAGCTGCTGGTAGCCGGCGAAGAAGCGGTCGTCGTCGTAGATATTCTGCATGCGGGGATGGTAGCCGCCCGGCCCCTGACGATGGACCGCTACCCTGAGGTCTCATCATCATCAAGTTTCGCCAGCAACGCCGACGCTTTTTCGCGGAGCCTCGCTGGGCCACTGCCATCAGCGACGATGGAACGTAGCCCACCAATCATCCCCGGAGTCCACACCGAGGGATCGTGCTGTTCGAGGACCGACGCCGCGCGCAACTGGGCGTGGCCAGCGGGACTGGCTTCGGAGTCGTCGAAGGACGCGACCATCACGCTGACGGGCCGATGAAGCGAGAACGCGGGGAGGGGAATCGTCCGTGAATCGCTGTATTCTCATGTCGTCTCGTATCGTGTTGTGTATTGACGAATCTTCGCTTTTCTGAGACAACTAGACCGTGCAGAATCGAGAGCGCACCCGCGAGATACTGACCCCGGACCAGGCGGCTGAGTACCTCCCGGTCGACCGGGAGACCGTCTACCGCTACATCCGCACGGGGAAGCTGGACGCCTCAAGGCTCGGGCGCAGCTACCGTATCCCTCGACAGAGCATCGAGCTCTTGCTGCTCTCCACCCGCACCCGCCCGTACATCAAGCTACGCGAGTACACCGACGAGCAGACCGCTCAGTTCGTGGACGACGACGTCCTTGAGGGCGAGTCACTCGAAGTGGCGCGCAGGTTCGACCAAGCCACCGGGCTCGGCTTCTTCGGTGACACGAGAAAGGCCGACGCGTCCGACCAATCCGCATGACGATCGACCGCGCAGCCGCCTTATTCTTTGATGCCAGCTTGCTATTCTCCGCGGCGCACTCGCCGACAAGTGGCTCTTACTTCCTCGTCAGAGCGTGCTCCAAAGGCTACCTGCAAGCGCTGGTTTCGCCAGAGACCGAGCGCAATCTGATCAACAAGTCCACTGCCGAGGCCTTCACGCGCTACCGCCAGATGATCGCCTCTACTCCCCTGTCACTGGTTTCAGCTCCAGCGGAGATGTTGGTAGCGCAGCACGAGCCCGTCTTCTTCGAGGACGCTCATGTTGTGGCCGCCGCGCTCGCTTCCCAGGCGCATTACCTCATCACGTTGGACAGACGGCTAGCCGTGCGCGTTCGGCAGTCTGGTCTCCCAGTCGTCGCGATCTCGCCGAGGGATTTCATTCAATCGGTTCTGCCTGATCACCCCGACTACGCCAGCATTCGCGGCTCGTCAGGACAATGAACGAGGGGGTGTTGCGACGCGTAACGCGGTAGATTCGCCTGGATCGGAGGATGGCAGCCACCTGCAGGGCCGGACGGAGCAGGGCGCCGTTCTCCCGACAGCCCTGAACATTGCCCGCAAGCGTGACCAGAAATGCTCCACTTCTTCGTCAATGACGTTCACTCGCGTGCCACCCCCTCAGCAAGTAGCTCCGAGATCTCCTCGCTGCGGGTGGCCGAGAGTCCGAGCTCGACGCAGACCTGGCGAGTGTCTTCCAAGTGGCGGGGTGTAGCTCGCCCGTACTCCAGGCACCAGAGAAGCTGGTAGAGCGGCCGACGGAGTGCGTAGCTGTCGTCGACCGAGTGATGCTCACGGTATGCCGACCAGAACTCCGGGTCGGTCATGCCGCGCCAGAGATCGAGCCGAGCAAGGTCGCCCTCGGTATGGCTGGCCCACGCCTTATCGAAGTCGAGGATCGCGGCCAACTGCCAACGATCCAACTGACGATGGAACAGGATATTGCGGTGGTGCAGATCATCGTGGCAGAGTGCAGCCTCGCCGACGCTCGCCAGGAGTTCGGTCCGCTCGGCAACCAGCGATAGGAAATGCTCGCACAGGCGAGCGTCACGGATCAGCGTGTGCGCTCGCGTCACCAGAGCGGTTGGCCACGATCTGTGAGTCACCACCGCATCCTCAGTGCCGATCTCGCCAAATACGGGGAACCGAATCGTGTGAAGCTGCCCGACGGCATCGCCAAGCTGGTGATGGCAGGCGGCCAAGTCGTCGGGGCTAAGCGTCCGTCGAACCACTGCCCATTCTTGGCCGGGCAGCATGGTGGTGATGAGGTAACGCCACGGCCAGCGCCGTTCTGAGACATCAACGGCGACGACCTCCGGGATCGGAAGCGTCGTCTGCGCTCGAACCAGCCGCTGGATGAACGCGGTGCGGTCATACGACCAAGCGTGGGTGGCTCTCGGCCCAGTGAGCTTTAGCAGTAGATCGTAGGCAGGCTTCCGTGTGCGTACCATCAATACCAGGTACTCGCGACGACGGTTTGCAATCGTCCAGCGTACGAGTTCAGTCCGTGCTCCGATTATCTCGCGGAGCATGATGCGCAGAGTGGCGGGAATCGACGCTTCGTCGGCCGTCAGGTCGTCAAACGTCATTCTCGATGCTCCGGCGAGGCCTTCCTTTCTCCAGCGCCAGCAAGTCACCATCGCTCATCGGATTCCCGAGGCTACCACAACACCGACCGGTCCAGTGAGGAGCAGTCGCCGCTGGATACGCTCGCAGTCGTCCGCGAGACTCGCACGGACCTCCTCGGTCCACCCAAGTGATGCTCGGCGCTCCCACACGGCCCGCTGTTCTTCCTGCCAACCGGCGTCCTGATCGGGCGGCCACTCCAGCCAGCCCAGGATCCGCTGCGTCAGGCGCAGATGCGTCAGCGTCTGAGCACGATCCAACAGATGCCCCATCAGTCGGTCGATGATCAGGACGCCATCGGGACAGGTCTCCAGATCCTCCTCGTGCATGTCAGGGAACATATTCCAGACGAGCGCGCGAGCTATCTCAAGCATCTCGTCAGAAACATCTGGGCTGTCGAGTGTGCCGGCAAGATCTCCGGCCACAGCGCACGCCGCGGCCACACATGGCTCAAACGGCAGGTCCACGACGTTCCCACGGTCTCTCGGAATGTACAGGTCACCCGGCCACGTTCGCATGCCATGAAGGAGCACCCATTGCCGGATATCCGGGCGCACATCAAGGCGCGGCGCAACTTCCCGAAGCAACCGGCGTCGGTCGCAGCACCTCGCCCGATGGATTCTGGCCCACCAGAGATCGAGCGCATCCCCATCCCCACCCAGGCTGTCCAGCGTACGGGTGGCAGCACTCCAGAGCCAGGGATGCCGCGCGAGCACGCCAAGGCGCTCCTGCTGGCAGCGATGTCCCACGACCCACGTCAGCATGATCCCGGTCATCGCCGCCTCGCCGTGCCGCGCCTGCTCCAGCAGCCAGCAAGCCTGCGGACAGGCCAGGCGTCGCTTGATGCGGCGGGCTGACAGCCGCTCGTAGATCAGGGGGCGGGTCGCCCGCTGAACGTCGAGCGCTGTAGCGTACAGTTGCGCGCGTGCCTGGGCGAGAGATTCTGCATCTGTCGCGGCCGAGGCCTGCTCCAGTGCATCTACAAACCTGTCAGCAGCTGCGACCTCGTCCTGCTCGGAACGGGCGGTCGGCGCGAGGAGTGGCGGCAGATGTGGATCTTCAGGGCACCGCACCCAGTAGATCGGGATTTCACCCGGTGGGCAGAGCGCGGGCGGGCCGCCATGCTCCGGGCGGAGCGAGTGCTGCGCGGTCCACTCGCGCAGACGGGCGAGGATCGAAGGCTCGTCGCCCCATAGGGGCGAGGCCGCTACCTCTTCGGTCACCATACTGGTGCGTGGGCGCTTCAGGGCCGCGCCCCTGGCCGCAAGGCTGGTCTCCAGACCAGAGAAGATGATGCATCAGAGCAGTGGGACGACGCAAAGGAGGTGAGCGGCAGTCTGTCGCTCACCTCCACGCATGCCTGAATTCCGCTGCGAGCGGAGGCGTTAGCTGTAGCGGATCACGCTCCGCTTGACCTCGCCCTTGACCAGCCGGTCGTAGGCGTCGTTGAGGTCTCCCAGGTCGACCTCGCGACTGATCAGCTAGCTGCTGGATTTGATGATCGTGCGGCGCCGCACCTACACCGTAGCGATGCTGGTCAACTTCGTCGCCGTTGCCGCCATATTCTCCTCGATGTTCCTGGAGTACATCACGCTCACTGCATCACACGCCTGTGCGACAATACGCGTGCCGATGGCAGAGGAGGTGATGATCTATGGTCCTGGAACGAGTAGATTCTGGCGGACAGATCGTGCTTCCCGCGGACGTGCAGCGCGCGGCCGGCCTCGCTCCCGGGGACATGGTCAGCATCGACGTGACGGATCGGGGAACCGTGGAGATTCGTCGCATACGTCCACTCCGGTTCGCTGAGGCGCTCAGACGATATCGGATCGAGGTTCCTATCGATGAAGCTATCGACCGCGAGAGGTGGCAGGACGTAGCAGCGCGCGACGTTCTTGGGCAGAGCGAGGATGCCTGAAGACGAGCCCGGCCTGCTTGACACGAACATTTTCCTCCACGCGCACACGACAGATGCTCACTCCCAGGAGTGCCAACGTTTCATTCTGGCGCTTGAGATCGGGCGAGTGCGTGCGCGGCTGGAACCGATGGTTGTGCATGAGTTGTCATATGCGCTTCCGCGCTACTTGCAGCAAATGACGCGGGCAGACGTGGCCGAGTACCTGGAGATGATTCTTAGCTGGCCGGGAGTGGAAGCCGACAAGGAGACGTTGTTGGACACGATTCGTCGATGGGGCAGCACGCCAGGTCTCGCATTCGTGGATGCGTACCTGGCGGCGCTGGCGAGTCGGCGCAGATGCAGCGTGTACACCATGAACCTGCGCGAACTGCGCTCTCAAGGAGTAGACGCTCCCTCACCTTTGCCCAACTGAGCTGGCCGTCCAGCGAGGCGCTCGAGGTAGGCGGCGCGCTCGGTGAGGAACCGCCGCAAGTAGCCGGTCAGGAACAGCAGTAAAACAGCCCTCTGCCGCGCTCGATGTGGGTCGAGAGCAGTCGTTTCTGGTGGGTCTTCTGCCAGCCATCCATGACATCGAACAGCTCCCGCATGGATGCCCCTTCAAAGTTGAGCAGGTTCTGGCTGTTGTCGTCTGGCATGGCTCTCTCCGCAAGCGTTGAACTCGTGAGTTGCGGGTCTTTGAAGAAATAGTCAGGGAGAGGAGCCCTCTCCCCGGAGCACTGACTTCCCGACAGTTATTGCGAAGGCGGGTCCACCATCTGCGGAACCCGGAGGTTGAATGACCGAAGGGAGGCAGATGATGGACCCGCTAGGAGTATGGCAAGGATGGGGCCGCGAGGTGGCCCG
>JADZEM010000088.1 GCA_020850535.1 Chloroflexota bacterium | reverse complement strand
GAAAGCCCCGCCTACCATCCTGCAGTCGCTGCGCGACGCGCCAGTCGCACCAGTGCCGGCCGTTCCCGACGGCCGTCGCGCAGCGACGGCGTGACGGTAGGCGGGGCTTTCAAGCCCCGACCGCCCGTTCCATGATGCTTCGGGGACACCAATGAACATGCAATCGCCCTGGCCGACGTGAGGAGCGCGCCGCTCCGGTCCGACTCCACGGCGTCAGCAGGACGTCCTGGCAGCCGCGCGCCTGGCGTCGTCTCGCCACCGCGTACCTCGCCCCGCGAGTCTGATCCGCTTCGGCGAGTGAGCCCGCAGTCTCAGGAGCGGCGCGCCAGATCCCGAAGCTCTTGCCAGTCGTTGACGCGCAGAATGGCGTGGAGCAGGCGATTCAGCACGCCGAGATCCCCGATATGCTCGATCAGCGAGGTGATGGACGCGTCAGGCGGCCCGAACCGGTCCGCGCCAAGTTCAAGCACCATCCGGCGGAGACTGCGCACTTCACCCTCTTCGCGGCCTTCTTCAAGAATCGCCTGGTACGTGCTGGACTCGCGCATGTTCGTGATCCCCTGCAACAGCTCCTGCGTCTCCTGGGCATCATACCGCAGCCCAAGCAGCAGGTGAACGGCCGTCCACAACTGATTGGCGACAGTCGTCGGCACCTCGGCGGTGAGCCGCTCGTCAATGCGGCGGATCACCTCCGGCAACCTGGACCACTCGACATCGGCGAGCGGCGCCAGGGGCAGCGTGCCAATGCCACCTGCCAGGAGGTCGTCCACGGACCGCTCCCAGATCCGCACCACCTCGAAGCTGAACGAGACGGTGACCTCCCCGCGCGGCCCAGGGCAGTCGAGCCTTCCGGTCACCTCTGGTCCATCCGCCTGCGGACGCAGCAGCACGACCACCGTGGCCACCGGCATCTCGTGACGGTGGCGCAGCAGGGCGTGGTACTGGAGCAGGCGCAGCGGCAGCACCCGATCCCGGCTCGCCTGCAGCTCCAGGTGGGCCAGCCACGGCTCGGGCGCATCCACCCAGACGACCTTGTCAACCTGGGCCAGCACCGTCGATACATCAGACTCGATGACGTGCGACGGACCGTCGATCGGCAGGCCGGCACAGGCAAGCCACGCCTCCGGATCGTCGTCGATCAGGAAGCGCGTCGCAACGTCAAACGGACGGGGACCACCCTGGGATTGCACAAGCACGACGGTAGCAGGCGCCGGCCATGCACGGCAACATCACCGAGACCAGGAATCTCGCAAATGTCACGCCGAATCGGCGGCGTCCCGCACCGTATCTGGCGCGTCTGTCTGCCACTCTGCCTGCGGCCGCTGGGGACGGGTCCGGGCCAGCCCAGCGATGACCGCTGATGCCAGGACCATCCCGACGATCACCACCGCTCCAGCCTCTGGGCCGAACGCCCCGCCCGTCATCACCTCCGGGCCGGTCGGCGTGACCGTCAGCAACCCCTGGCTCGCCATGCCGCTGACCGGAAACCCGAAGATCGGTCCCTCGCTGAAGTTCCAGCTCAGGTGCAGCGCGATCGGCAGCCACAACTGGCGCGTCATCAAGTAGGCCTGCGCGAACAGCAGCCCCGCCAGGAACAGGCCGACCAGCGCCATCAGGGTGATGTTCGGGTTGGCCCCATGCAGGATCGAGAAGATCGCCGACGAGCCGACGACCGCCCAGACTCTTCCGCGTCCCCGTTCAAGCACCTGAAGGATCCAGCCGCGCGCGAAGACCTCTTCCGAGAGCGCCACCAGGAGGTACGTCAGCAGCGCCACGGCAAGCTGGCTTGCGCTGATGCTTCCGCCAGTCACCTGGACCCAGCCGACGAGGAGCAACAGGGCCAGCATCAGGCCGAACATGGCCGGCCCCAGCCCCAGCCCGACCAGCGAGTCCGCCAGCCAGCCTCGTCGTGGCCGCAGCCCGAGGTCGAGCAGCGCGGGACCGTCGAACCAGCGCCACATCACCCAGACAGACAGCACTGTCCCGAGCGCCGTGGCGGCCGTCATCCCGAGGGTCGTAGTGCTGGCGGCAGAGAGCACGCCGAGCAGCTCTTCAGCGCTCTGACCCGTGCGCCCCGCCTCCAGCAGCACCGGCGCCACCGCCACCAGCCCGAACACCGACACCAGTGTTGACCAGACGGTCGTGAACAGCACCACCTGCGCGATGGCGCCCCGCTGCCGCTTCGCCCTCGCCCGAGGACGCTCGCTGTCGGTCATGTCGCTACTCCACCCCTGTCCACCGTGAGCGTACCGGCCGGCACGGGTCGTGCGCCCTCTCACGGTCAAGACCAACCTTGACTCGGGGGCAGTCCCGTGACCAATCGACCTTTCCCACCGCACCTGACGAGACGACTCGCGCTCCTGGCCGGCGCGGCGCTCTTCGCCGTCGCCTGCTCGCAGAGCACGCCCACGTCTGGATCAGCGCCGGCCGCCAGCCCCTCTCCCATTGGCGATACCCGTGCCACCGCGACCCTGCTCCCCACCTACACCCAGCCGGTCATGGGTGCGTCCGTACCCAGCAGCCCGGTCCCGGCCGGGCCGGGCGGCCCCGGCATCGTTGCTGCGCCGGCTGCGCCCGCGGCAGGGAGCGGCGCGGCCACGGGAGCCGGCAGCGCGCCCGCGGCCGGCAGCGCGCCGCTCACTGGCGCCGATCCGGCCGCGGGGGCAGGCGGCGCCGGCATCGCTCCCGCGGCCCCGCCTGCAAGCTCGGCCTCCGGCGGCGCACTGACCAACCCGATCACCGCCGCCCCGGGCGCGTCCACCAGTGGCGGCACGGCCAGTTCCGCCGGCGGCGGTGCAAGCGCGGCGGGCGGCGCGCCCGCCGCGTTGCCACCAGTCGCACCGGCCGCCCAGCCACCGGCCATCAGCAATCCGGCCCCACCGCCGCCGGCCATCCCAGACATCCCCCCACCGGCCTTGCCTCCGACCGCCGTCATCCCGCCAGCCGCACCCGCGGGCGGCGGGGCTGCCCCAGGTGGCGCAGGCGCGCCAGGCGGTGCGCCAGGCGCCGGCGGCGGCGCATCGGCGGGTGGTGGTAGCGGCGCAGGCGCTGGTCCGGGATCGCCGTAGCCGGCTCCCGCCACGGCCGATGCCCGCCACGGCCATCCGACGCCGAGACGCTCCCCCTTCTACAATGTCTCGCAACGTGGATGGCTGGCGCGGCATCGTCGTCGTGCTGGCCCTGGGAGCACGACGACGATGGACCCAACGCAGCACGTCCCGTTCGGCAAGACCTCGCTGACGACCACTCGCCTGGGCCTGGGCAGCGCCCCACTCGGCGGCCTCTTCAATCCCGTCTCTGATGCGACGGCGCACGGCGTCATCCAGCATGCCTACGAGCTCGGCCTGCGCTTCTACGATACGGCCCCGCTCTACGGCTACGGCAGCGCTGAGTCGCGCATGGGTCACGTCCTGAAGCAGCAGCCCCGCAACGAGTTCACCCTCGCGACGAAGGTCGGCCGGCTGCTCAGACCGCAGCCGGCCGCGACTGACACCGTCGACGAGTCCGGGGCCGGCCAGTTCCTCGAATCGCCGCCGCTCGTCCCGATCTTCGATTTCAGCTACGACGCCGTCATGCGCTCTTTCGAGGAGAGCCTCGTTCGGATGGGCGTGGACCGCATTGACGTGCTCCACATCCACGACCCAGACGACTTCTACCAGCAGGCGCTTGATGGCGCATACAGGGCGCTCGACAAGCTTCGCAGCGAGGGTGTGATCGGTGCGCTGGGCAGCGGCATGAATCAGGCTGAGATGCTGGCCCAGTTTGCGCGGGCCGCCGATTTCGACTGTTTCCTGGTGGCTGGCCGCTACACGCTGCTCGATCAGGCCGCCCTGCCGGAGCTGCTGCCGATCTGCGAGCAGAAGAGGATCGCCATCATCATCGGCGGCGTCTACAACTCCGGCATCCTGGCGAACCTCGACAACATGGAGCGCGCCACCTTCAACTACCAGCCCGCCGAGCAGCGGTGGATCGAGAAGGCCCGCAAGATCGACGACGTCTGCAAGCGCTACGGCGTGCCGCTCCAGGCCGCCGCCTTGCAGTTCCCGCTGGCTCACCCGGCTGTCGCGGTGGTCCTCACGGGCGCGCGCACCACCGAGGAGCTAGACCAGAACGTCGCCTTTATGCAGCATCCGATCCCGGCGGGCCTCTGGGCCGAGCTGAAGTCGGCCGGCCTCCTGCCGCCCGAGGCCCCGACGCCTGCCTGATCTCGCCCGGGGGCGCGGGTTTCGGCCATGCAGACGCCCCCACAGTACGGGATTCGTTTCGCCGAGTCGAGAGAAGGTCTGCCCATGAGTGAGCCATCCCAGCGGGCCGTCCGCATCGACGCCCACCACCACTTCTGGCCGCAGCCGGATCCAGCCCTCTACCCCTGGATGACCGACGATCTGGCGGCGCTGCGGCGGCCGTTCAGCCCGGACGATCTCCGTCCGCGCCTCCAGGCCCGCCAGATCGACCGGTCGATCCTGGTGCAGACACGCTCCAGCGTCGAGGAGACGCGCGAGTTCCTGGCTATCGCCGATCGGACCGACTTCGTCGTCGGGGTGGTAGGGTGGGTGGACCTGACCGCCCCGAACGTCGGGGAGGTTCTCGCCGAGCTGCGGGCCGCGCCGACGGGCCGCTGGCTGGCCGGCATTCGCCACCAGGTCCACGACGAGCCAGACCCTGACTGGCTGCGCCGCTCCGACGTGCAGCGCGGCCTGCAGGCCATCCAGGATGCAGGCCTCGCCTACGACCTGCTGCTCAAGCCGCGCGAGCTGCCGGCCGCGCTGGCCGTCTCACGGGCGTTCCCCAACTTGCGGCTGGTCATCGACCACATCGCCAAGCCGGAGATCGCCCACGGCACGATGGAGCCGTGGGCGTCGGACATGGCCCCGTTCGCGGAGTTGCCGTACGTCTTCTGCAAGCTCTCGGGGATGGTCACCGAGGCCGACTGGCAGCGCTGGACCCCGAACGACCTGCTCCCCTACGTCGAGCGGGTGATCGGCTGGTTCGGCGAAGACCGGCTGCTGTACGGCTCAGACTGGCCGGTCTCGACGCTCGCCGCCCCCTACGAGCGCGTCCACGATGCGCTCAAGACCATCCTCGACCGGCTCGGCGTCTCCGCAGCCACGCAGGACAAGATTTTCGGGGCGAACGCCCGCCGGTTCTACACCCCGACCGTCTGACCATCCCCTTCACTCCATCGCCTGACATCACCCGTGACAGAATGACGCCTCAGCCAGCCTGCCGAGAACCGTAGACACGCACCCGTGTGCCATCCTCGGGCGGTTGCGACGGACGGTCGTCAGCGCCCATCCACCCCTCGGAGTCCGCCCGTGCTGGTCGCAGACCTCGACACCCCGGCGTTCGTCATCGATCTGGACATCCTGGAGCGCAACATCCAGGGCATGGCCGAGCACACCCGCCGGTTCGGCGTGGCGCTGCGGCCGCATGCCAAGACCCACAAGACCGTGGAGATCGCGCGGCAGCAGCTCGCGGCCGGGGCGGTCGGGCTGACGCTGGCGAAGCTCGGCGAGGTCGAGGGGATGCTGGCCGCCGCCGAGGCGGCCGGCGACCCGCTGCCGCTGGATGACGTCCTGCTGGCGTTCCCCATCGTGGGCGAGCAGAAGCTGGCCCGCCTGCTCGACCTCGCCCAGCGGCTGCGCGTGTCCGTCTCGCTGGACAGCGCCGACGCCGCCCGTCAGATCGGCGAAACGGCCCATGCGCACGGCCAGCAGATCGGCATCCTGGTGGAAGTGGACACCGGCGGCCGTCGCTGCGGCACGCTGCCCGGCGAGCCGACCCTTGCGTTGGCCCGCGAGATCGCCGCCACGCCGGGCCTGACCTTTCGCGGGATCATGACCCATGAGGGGCACGCCTACGCCGCCAGTCCGGCCACCCTCCGCGCGGTCAGTCAGGAGGCCGGGCGGGTGATGGTGCAGCTTGCGGAGACGCTGCGCACTGACGGCCTCGAGACGCCGGTGGTGTCGGTCGGGTCGACGCCATCGGGCCGCCACATCGCCGAGGTGCCGGGCATCACCGAGGTCCGGCCGGGCACCTACGTGTTCCAGGACTTCAACCAGGTTCGCCTGGGCGTCGCCACCGAGGCCGACTGCGCCGCCTCCGTGCACGCGACGGTCATCGCCCGGCCCGCCCCGGACCGGGCGGTCGTGGATGCCGGGACCAAGGCCGTCGCGGCGGACCGCAACATGATCGTGGTCGAGCGTGAGGGGTACGGCTGCGTCAAGGGCCAGCCGGGCTGGTACTTCGCGCGGGCCAGCGAGGAGCACGGCGTCCTGCTGCGCCAGGACGACGGCCACTCCGAGGATCTCCGCGTTGGCGACCGCGTCGAGCTGATCCCGAACCACATCTGCCCGGCCGCCAACCTCTACGACCGGCTGACCATCCAGCGCGGTGGCGTCGTCCAGGGCAGCTGGGCGGTGGCAGCGCGCGGCCGCTCGCAATAGGGGCGCCCCGGAGCAGCCTTCTGCCGGTCAGTCGCACCCGCGTGCGATTCGCATCGTCGTCCCGAGTTGCCCGGCTCCGCTTGCTATTGTGGTGTGGTCAAGGAGGGGGCATCTGTGGAGAAGACGATAGCGCTTCACCTTGAGGCTGAGCGGGAAGACGATCTCTACGAGGGTGGTGGAGCCGCCCCTCCTTCCGCCCCGGCTCGTCATCAAGATGCTGGAGGGTGAGGGCTTCATCCTTCGCAATCGGCGGGGCACCGACTATTACTCCACGACGCAGAGGGCGTCGTCGTACCCGTCATCCCGAGCGGAGCGAGCGTGCGAGCGCAGTCGAGGGATCTTCCCCTGGACACCCCTGCGGGGAAGATCCCTCTCCGCTCGTGCCTCGCGTAGCTTGCCCTGAGCTTGCCGAATGGGGTCGGGATGACACACCCATCACATCCGGCATGGCGACGTACTATGTGTACACGAAGGTGACCCAGGGCGGAAGCTGGACGGTCACCGTGGCGACGCATGGTAAGCAGATTCCACGCGGCACGATGCGGTCGCTGTGCTGTCAAGCCGGCTGGACCGTCGAGCAACTGATTGCCCTGGTGGAGCAGTACAAGTAGGTCACCGAACACAACCTCAGATTGCATGAGGGGCCGAGATCCGTGCGGCGAACCCGCACCGACCCCGACCCCTCAACCAGGCTCTGGAGTTGTTGTCGGCCCTCACCCCCGACCCCTCTCCCTGTGTGCGGGAGAGGGGTCGGGGGTGAGG
>JADZEM010000087.1 GCA_020850535.1 Chloroflexota bacterium | reverse complement strand
TCCGAGCCGTCTGCGCGACGTGCTGCGGGAGTGGGCTGGCCTCCGGGCGGAGGCGGGCGATCATCGCGGTGCCTACGAACTCACGAACGAGGCGCTTTCGGTCAATTGAGTGTTGACAGGTGCGGTCGCCGGATCGTAACCTGTCGCGACGACGAGTCGGATGGGCACGCCGACTTGCCAGCAGGGATCGGAGATGGGGCACGTCTCCGATCCCTTATTCGTCGAGCAGGTCGCTCGTCCGGTCAGGAGCCTGATCGGGTGGCCGTGGCGATCAGCCGGAAAGTGCCGCCGGCGATCGGTGGTTGGTCCGGCTGAAGGTGGATCAGCATCTCGTAGGTGCCGGGGCCGAAATCCTTGAACAGTGCCGAGGCCGGCACCATGAAGCCGATCAATGCCGGAGCCCCCGGAATCGCCTGGGCGTCGGTCGGCGGCTGCACCACCTCGATCGGGCCGCCCGACGTGCGACGAACCGCGACGTAGATCTCCGATGCGGGCGCAGCATCGTTGACCGAGTAGGCGAAGGTGTCGTCCGCCGTGAAGCGATCCGTCTGAGAGGCAGCCAGGACGAGCCTGTCCGGGCCAAGCTCCGTGCCGAAGGTGATCGGTAGCAGGCCAGCGGCGCTGCTCGGGCTGGGAGTCGGCAGGATGTCGTCGCCGTCGGCATTGCCGCCGAACAGACGGACCGCGCCGCCGATGATCATCACCATCGCGAACACGGCCAGCCAGCCGGCGAACAGCCGCGCCCGGGGCGACAGGGCAGGTCGGCCCTCGGGCGAAGCCGGCCGGGCCATCGACCGGTCGTCAGGCCGGCGAAACGGTCGCATCGGTCTGCCTGGCGTGCACGGACCCATGCTACCCATCCAACCGGTAGGATTGAGAGCGAATGACACGCCGACTGCTGGTCTTCGACGATCCGGATCGGTTCACCGCCGGCACGGTGGGTGAGCCAGGTTCGCGCACGTTCTTTCTGCAGGCGCGCAAGGGCGGCGAGATCGCCAGCGTGCGCCTGGAAAAGGTGCAGGTCGCTGCCCTGGCCGCCCGGCTTGACGACCTGCTGGATGCGGCGGAAGTTGCCCGCGCGGAAGCCGATGTCGCTGCCGGCAGCGCCGACGCATTGCCCGAGCCCCTGGCGGAGCCACTGGTCGAGCTGTTCCAGGTTGGTGCGATGGCCCTGGCGTGGGACGCCGCCGCTGGATCGGTGGTGATCGAGGCCCAGACTCCGACGGCGGACGGAGCGTACGTCGAGCTGCCGGACGACGCCCCGGATGGTCCCGACGTGCTGCGGGTCAGGATCATGGCGGCGGAGGCACGCAAGTTCGCCCGCGACGCCGCGGCCCTGGTTGACGCCGGCCGGCCACCATGCCCATTCTGCGGCGAGCCGCTCGACCCGCAGGGTCACTTCTGCCGGCGCGGCAACGAGCAACTCAACTGAGTGGCGGCCCTCCGAGACCTCGATCCTCCGCTGCGGGTCGACTGGATCCCAGGTGAATGGCTGGACGACGGCCGTCCCGGGCGGCTGGGCCTGACGTTCCTGCCCGGCAAGCATGGCGCTTCGGTGCGCTACCCGGGCCGCGTCTACCGCCGCGACCTGGAGATCGACCTGGCCACGCTGCGCTCTGCGGATGTCGACGTGCTGCTTCTGCTGGTGGATGACGCTGAGCTGGCACGTTGGGGTGATCCCGATATCGTCCGGCGCGCGAGCCACGCCGGGATCAAAGTCGTGAGACGACCCATGACCGATGGCGGGGCCCCAGCATCGGTCGAAGCCATGGACGAGATCCTCGACGTGGTGACCGAGGGCCGATCGCGCGGCGATGTGGCCGTCGCGTGCATGGGGGGCGTTGGTCGCACCGGTACGGTGGTTGCCTGCGCGCTGGTCGCTGCTGGGGTTGATGCCGATCAGGCGATCCGCATCGTGCGCGAGACCCGTCACCCACAGGCGGTCGAGACGGCTGAGCAACTTGCGTTCGTCGGCGAGTACGGACGTCATGCCAGCCGACGCCGATCGAGTACCCTGCGCCCGTGAATGAGCGATGGGTCTGCAAGCGCTGCTACGCAGACAACGAGGAGGCCGACGCGGCGTGCCATCGATGCGGCTTGGCCAGAGGCGCCGATGCGAGCGGGGCCGACCAGGCGACGTGGGCGGCGCAGGCGGGGGCGGCGCCCAACACCAAGCGGGGATGGACTCGATGGCTGTCGGTGCTGGGCGTCCCGATCCTCATCGGCGTGGTGGCCCTGGTCTACCTGAACTTCTTCGCGGGACCCTCGCGCGACAGCTCGGGCCGCCTGACCGAGGCCGGCACCATGGCCGTGTCCGACCTGCGCGCCGGCGACTGCTTCAACGCAGGAGAGACCACCGAGATCAGCGACGTCGAGGCCATGCCGTGCACGCTGCCGCATGCCTACGAGGTCTATCACGTCGCGACGCATGAGACCGCCACGTTCCCGACGGATGCCGAGTTAGACACGATCTTTGGGCAGGTATGCATCGAGCCGTTCGCGACCTACGTCGGCACGGCCTACGAATCCTCGGAGATCTACGCCAACTTCATCACGCCGAGCGAGGATTCGTTCGCCGGCGGCGACCGGGGCTACATCTGCGTGCTGTTTGACCTTGCCAACGACGCCTTGACCACGTCCCTTCGAGGGGCGGCCCGCTAGCCTCCCCGGTTGGGAGACTGCTGGCTGGCCAGTTCGACGAACAGGCACAGCGCGTTCGCCAGGCGCATCTGCTCGGGCGTCCTGGCCCTGACTCGCAACAGCGCCGGCGTGGCCACCACGATCGAGATGCAGCGCGCGCGCGAGGTCGCCACGTTCAGGCGGTTTCGGGAATACAGGAAGCTCATGCCACGGGGGGCGTCCTCCGGCGTGCTGGTGGTCATCGAGTAGATGCTGACCGGCGCCTGCTGACCCTGGAACTTGTCCACCGTTCCGATCCTGGCCTCGGGCGGCAGCAGGCTGGCGATCTGGCCAACCTGGGCGTTGTACGGCGCGACCACCAGGACGTCGTCGTAGCCGATCTTGCGCACCGTTCCCTCGCTGTCCGTCCAGGTCGCGCGGCTCTCCACCAGCGCGCGCACCAGCCCGGCCACCTCGAGCGCCTCACTGCGCGAGATGCTGTCCGCGCCGGTGTGGTCCGACGCCAGGTAGCGCACGCCACTGTCGCGGAACGGGGCGGGGCCACGCACGGCCTGTCGCTCAAGGCCGGGACGTGATTCGAGCCGATCGTCGTAGAACGCACGGGAGGTGAACGTCGTGATGGCCGGATGCAGCCGGTGCGTGTGCTCGAGGAACAGGCCGAGATCCGGCGGCAGCGTCGCATCTGAACCGAGCAGGTGCGCCAGCGCCGAGCGATCGGCCCCGGGTGGATGGGACCCCTGGAGCGGTTGGTCGAGCTGCTGGGGGTCTCCGAGCAGCACGATCGACGAGGCGGCACCGGCCGTGGCCAGGACATTGGCCAGCGCCACCTGCCCGGCCTCGTCGACGAACAGGACGTCGACGGCGCCGCGGCTCTTGGCCGAGGCCCACAACCACGACGTGCCGCCCGCCACGTCGATCGTGCCGGCGGCGAGCCCGGCACGGACCTGGTCGGCGTCTCGTGTCACGCTCACCTTCGGGTGCTCGATGCCCTGGCCGTCCTCGCTGACGCGCTGGCTGATGCGGATGTCGACCTTCTCCGCGGTGGCGGCGTCGGCGACGGCCGCCAGCAGGTTGCCGATGACCCGGTGGCTGTTGGCCGTCACCCCCACGCGCTGGCCGGCCGCAACAAGCGAGACGATCATTCGTGCGCCGGCGTACGTCTTACCCGCGCCAGGTGGCCCCTGGATGGCGAGAGTCGTGTGATCGAGCGCGAGCGCCAGCCTTCGCGCGGCCGCCAGCTCATCCTCGCCGGGTCCGCACAGCGACGCTCCGGCCGCCTGGCCCGCCCGCGGCGGCCGTCGCAGCAGCAGGTCCCTGGCCGCGCGCCACTCGCCATCGGCGTCGATGCCGTGCTCGGCCACCCACGCGCCGAGTTCGAGCAGCGCCGACCGCTGGTCGCGGTCGTTGAACCCGTCGAGCGGCACGATCCCAATCGGGTGGACAGGCGCCTCCGAGCCGACCCAGTCGAGGTCGAGCGTGCCATCGCCGTCGTCGATGCCCGCGAGGACGGCGTTCAGCTTCCACGTGCTCCACGGGGCGTCGGGCTGCGCCTGCCGTCGGCCCGGGTCGTACAGGTCGCTGCGCGACCCGATGTCGTAATCCTGGGGCGCGAAGCGGTATCGCCACCGCCAACGAGGCTTCGACCGCGGCGTGGGCCGAGTTGGCTCGCCGATCGGGCCAACCACCTCGAGCGGGCCGATGACGCCCTTGTCCATCGTCAGCTCGGTGGCGTCCATGTCCATCCGCCGGAAGAACTCCCAGTACGCCGCCTTCTTCTCGCGCCGATGCCACGACAGCAGCTGGCCGAGCAGCCAGCGCGCCCGCTGCTCGTCCGACCGTTGATCCGGCTCAATGGGAACGTCGGCCGTCAGCGCCTCGGCCACGGCGGCCACGTTGGCATCGGCGGCGGCGGTCTCGACGTTCGGATCGGCTGAGACCGGCGTCGGGCGCGGCACCTGCTGCCCAGTGGCCGCGGCCAGCTCGTCGCGCAGGCCCTCGAGCCAGTCGCGCAGGCGCATGGTGCTGACGACGTCGTCGCGGTTGTATGCGGCGATGTCGTCGAGGATGGACGAGCCGGGCCGGTCGCCATCGCCCAGCTGCAGCCATTCCTCGAATGCTGCGATGCTCTCGCCGGCCTCGCGCAGCTCGAGCGTGCGATCGAAGTCGTAGAGATCCTCGAGCCGCTTGATGCTGTAGCTCTCGACCGATGCGCGCAGGCCCTGCCGAACGGCGCGGAACAGGTCGACCAGCACGCCGCCGCGCAGCAGCCGATCGACCTCGTCCTCGCGCGTGGCATGCCGGCCCATCAGCCGCTTGAGCGCCGTGGGCTCGTAACTGGCGTAGTGATAGACGTGCATGTCGGGGTGGCGCTCGAGCCGTTCGATGAGCAGGTCCATGAGCGCTTCGAAGGCCAACTTCTCTCCCGCGAGGCTGACGGTCTCGGGCCGATCTGGATCGAACGACCAGATCGGCGTGAAGCTGCCGGACAGGTCCAACACGCCGAACAGGTAGTCGATGCCGTCATCGAAGGCGTACGGGTCACCCTCGAGATCGAGAAATAGGTCGCCCTCGTTCGGCTCGGGCAGCATGGCCAGGCCACGCTCCGGCTCGATCGGCTCGCCATCGGGCGGGAACAGCAGCTCATGCAGTGGTGGCACCCTGCCCCGGCCCTCGACCTGGATGCGCGCCTGCTCGCGAACGCGCTCGACGGCCGTGGCGCTCGTCCCGTCCAGTGGGGGATTGAACGGCAGCGGCGAGTTGGCCAGCCGGACGACGGTGTCGATGCCACGCGCAGCCAGGGCGGTGCGCTGTCGCGCGGTGATGCCCGCCACCAGCGACAGGTGGTCGTCCGCGCGCCGCCGAGCGGCGCACTCGGCCGCCCAGCGGCAGACGTCGCAGTGCTCGACCGGCTCGGGGTACGTGTCCGTCGGCCATCGGGCACCCTCGGCGGCCGCCTCGAAGCGGGCCT
>JADZEM010000086.1 GCA_020850535.1 Chloroflexota bacterium | reverse complement strand
CTCAGGAACGTGGCTTTCGCCCCGAGATCGTCACCATCCTTTTGCGTCCGATACCTGGGGCTCCGGGCTGGTCTGGCGAAACGTCCTAGCGGCCGGATCCCGCAACCAGTTGGCCTTGCACTTCGGCGTGGGGAGTCGGCGGAAGGGATATGGGCGGTCGCGCTCGAAGTGACGCCTCAGGAACGGACGCTCCTTGACCTTGTCGGGCGACACCCGTTCTTGCCAGCCGAGAGTCTGGCGACCGTCCTCGGCTGGGAGGTGCGACGGGTCCGACAGCGTCGGCAACACCTCATCCAGTTCGGCCTCGTCAGACTTCTTGGTGCCGAAGAGATCAAGAGCATTCCGGCCGACGACCTGACTGAGCTCACTGAAGCCGGCCTCAGGTTGGTCGCTGCTCAGCATGGTCTCAGTCTGACGGGCGCCATCCGATTCAACGGTCTTGCTGGTGGCAGTTCCGCACGCCCATTTGGTACCCGCGAACTGCTCACAAGAAACCTGAATCACACAGTTGGCGCTGACGGGATCTTTGTCGGGCTCCATCGGATCGTCCGCACGATAGGTACGTCGGCCGACGACGACGGGGTTCTGGAGTGGCGGAACGCCGCGGCCTGCATCCGTGGACGAGTGAAGCCGGACGGCTACGGCATGGTTCGCCTCCATGGGCAACCACACGGCTTCTTTCTGGAATACGACCGCGGGACAATGAGCGCCCGCGACTACGGCGAGAAGTGGGGTGCCTACTACGACTATCGCGACAGTCGCGCCTTCGAACATGACTACGATGGCTTCCCCACGATCCTGGTCGTCACAACCAGCAACGCGGTGGAGGAGCGTATCGCTCGGACTGTACGCGCTGTCTCGGTCGGCCGCTCGCCCACACTGCCGATCCTACTGACGAGCGAGTGGCGGATCACACATGACCCGGCGAATCAGCTCGGGTTACTGGGGCCGATATGGCGCACGCCGTTCGAGTGCCTCAGCGATCGATGCCCCTGGCCGTCGGGCGGGGTCAACTCCATTGGTGTCACAGGGCAAGTCGAGTCAGGCCGCCCGATCCCGAGGTGACCAGGGGACTTTGACCAAGGGACGGTGACCAGGGGAGTGGTCAGTGAAACCGGGCGGTTCTGACCAGGAGATTGGCGGATACATGGTGATTCCCTTGGTCGCGTGACCAAAAGCCTCATAAGCCCTTGGTCGGGAGTTCGAATCTCCCCCTCGCCACCTCTATCTGGTCAGCCTGTCAGTCCCCTGGTCACGCCGATGGCATGAGCAGGGGACGGTGTTTGTTTTCGAGTCCCTTGTGGCCGCGACCAAGGGTTCGTGGCAGCAGAAGCCAAGGGACTCGGATGCCGACCAGGGGACTGCCGGTGTGTATGGTCGAGCGGCACGATTCCGGCTGATGCTCGAATCACGTTGACCGCCGTTGCGTGCCCTCTTGCGGCTTCTTCGATGATTGTGGCATATTCTCTGTGCAGCGAATATGCCACAATCATCGAAGAACCTTGAAGCCGTCGAGCTATTGGGCGAGGTCAGAGAGGCTCTCGCCGCGCTTCCTGGCATCAGGCTGCACACTGAACGCCGCCATCGATGTCTACTCGACCGGCGAGTTGATCTAGTTATCACGGCAGATATTAAAGGGCAACCGGCTGACATCCTCATCGACGTGAAGGCGAACGCCTACCCGCGTGATGTCCGCGCTGCCGCCGATCAACTCCTTGCCTTGCGAGACCGCAACAGGCAACAGGACGGGATGCGGCCACTCAGCCTCATGCTCGTCGCGCCGGCAATTCCCCCGACCAGTCGTGAACTGCTCAGAGAACGCGGCGTCGGCTACTGGGATTCCGGTGGCAGTCTGTACCTGGATCTTCCCCATGCACTCTATTGGATCGATCGGCCCGTCCCCGAGCGCAGCGTGCGCCGAGCTCGTAACGTCTTTCGGGGCCGTGCCGCCCAGGTTCTCCACGCACTCCTCACAGCACCTGAGCGGGCCTGGCATGTCCATGAACTCGCGGAGCGAGCTGAGGTCGCCCCCTCAACGGTACATCAGGTCTTCACCTTCCTCGAAGAGCACCTCTGGGTCGAAAAGCGTGGCGCCGGCCCGCAAGTGGTGCGCATCCTGCACGAACCCGGCGCGCTGCTCGATGCCTGGTCGGAGCATCACACACTTGCGGCATACAGCGCGCATCGCTTCCACCGGTGGGCACGTGATCCGTCAGAAGTCCGGCGAATAGTCACGTTCGTCCTTGAGACGCACGGCGTCGAGTACGCTCTGACGCTCGCAGCCGGAGCGAGCTTTGTGGCACCGTTCGCGACGGATAGCGGCCGGCTCACGCTCCTCGTGCCGCCTCTGACGATCTTGGACACAGTGACACGGCAGGCCGGTCTCAGCCCCGTCGACGAGGGTGAGACCGTCACGTTCCTCGTCACCCGCGAGCGCACACCGCTTCTCTTCCGCCGCCGCATCGACGACACCTGGGTCGCGAGCGACATCCAGCTCTACTTAGACCTCTACGCCTGGCCTCAGCGCGGCAAGGAGCAAGCGCGTCACCTGCGTGCCGAGCGGCTAGGATTCTGAGTGTGCGGAATCGACGATGAAACCGAAGCATCAAGGCGGATACACGGCGCTGCACGCCGAGCTGTGCGAGCGGACGCTCGTCACCCTCTTGCGCGGACTTGGACCGTGGAAAGCTGGGATCTACCTGACCGGCGGTCTCGTACCTCGCTACCTGATCCAACGGTCGGGTGACGACCAGGCGCCTCCCCCGCACGCCGGCACGACCGACGTCGACTTGATCCTGGATCTCGACGTGCTCGTCACTGTCGAGGCCTACCGACGCCTCGAGCAGAACCTGAGGTCGCTCGGCTTCGTTCGGGGCAGCAACGACGAGGGACAGACCCAGCACTTCTCGTGGCGGAAGCCGGTGGGCGGAGGCGTCACGGTGGTAGTCGATCTTCTCTGTGACGCCGATCCGTCCGAAGGCGGACGCGTGGCTCCACTACCCGGTGAGCGACGATTGTCGGCGGTCAAGATCCCGGGCCCACCTTGTGGCGAGAGATCATGTCACAGTGGACATCACCGTCGCACTGCTGGACGAGCGCGGGATCGCGACTGAGACCATTCGCGTCGCGAACGTGGTCCCGTTCGTGGTCCTCAAGGCACTGGCCTACGAGGATCGGTTCGAGGAGAAGGACGCCTACGATCTCATCTACTGCCTGATGCACTACGATGACGGCCCCACGGACGTCGCCGCGCGGTTCGCCGAACGTCTCGCGCGTTGGTCAGACGAGCCACTCTTGAGCCGCGCTTTGGAGATCCTGCGTGCCCGCTTCGCCTCCGACGAGCGCACGCCCGGCGCACGCAAGGACGGGCCGATCAGCTACGCCCGCTTCCTGGCCGATCCGGGCCGGCGCGACATGGATGCACGCCACAGGCAGGACGCCGCAGCGGTGATCGACGTCTTTCTGCAATCCATCGACGCACAGCGATCTGCGCATCCCGTAGAGGACGAATCGTAAGAGCCAGGCGGATGGGCGGGATGGCTGGTGCGCGAATGGGGCCGGCGAGTGCTCGGATCATGCCGTAGAACAATTGTGCTATAGTCATGAGCCGGATGTCGCCAGTTTTTCCATAGGGGGTCTGACATGGCAGGCGCTGACGAACTGCTCCGCGTGCCGAACCACCACAAACAATGCGGACCAGAGGTGGAGACCCGTTCTGGTCGCTATGTAGGCTACTTCGAGAATCGTCATGGCGAACAACTTGTGTTCGTCTACGACCGCGGCGACGCTGCCGCGACGTTGTACCACGGAGACAACGACTGGGAGCCTGTGGAGGTCATCGACGGTAGGCAGACCGAATTGATCCTGGATGATGCCGAGTTGCTCTGGCTTTAAGCATGCTGGAGAGCCCCTGAATTCTGGCGGCATCCCTCCCCCGACTCCCGATGAGGCGATGGGAATGCTTGTCTATTCCAGGTTCGCCGAATCAGGATGCCCGCTGAGAGCGGATCCCACAAGAGATGGCTGGTCCCCGAAAAGCAATGTTGCCCCGGACGTGGCGGGTTGCGCTAGCCCATCGGCAAGATTCGCCCACGGTTAGGAGAGCCGACCCACATGGACGGCATACCCCCATCACGGCCACCCCGAGTTCGGCGTAGTGCGCTCCCTGCGCCGTCCCTCCAGGCGCTACCGTCCGACGCTTCCGGAGCGACGCTCGGAGAATGGCTCGCCACGTGGCGGGCCGAGCCCATCGCGGTGCTACGCCCATCCGAAGAGCGCGAGTCCGATCGGCTGGCGCGCAAGTGGGGTCACCTACCGTTACCGCAGGCGCTCGCATTGTTGGGACAGGAGTGGCGGCCGGGCGGAGAACGCACGATTCGCGGCGCCCTCACCTGGGCACAGCGACGGCTTCTGGAGGACGCGCTTGGGGACGCGGAGCTTGTCGGCGTCTGGCCGGAGGAAACCACGCCGCCGTCAACTGCGCATGCCGCGTCACGCGCCTCCAGCGCCGAGGCATTCGATCGAGCGTGGTCGTTCTTGAACCGGCCGGTGGCACGACGCGGGGCGCCCATCGTGTCTGTGAACATGGCGCGAGGCGAGAGGGCAGTCCGCGCCGCCAAACAAGCCGGTGCCTGCACTCGTCGTTTGGTCCGCCGCCCACCTACTGCGCTCGACCAATGGCTTCGTTCATGCCAAGTGACCCACCGGTCGCGCCAGTCTGGGCAATACACGCCAAACCTGTTCGACATGCGGATGCGGGAGTCGTTTGCCGATGGCTGATCAAGTACGAACGGCATACCGCTCGCACGAATGGATCGATCCGCGCATCGAGATCCGCGCTTCCCCGATCGGCGGGCGAGGCATGTTTTCCTGCTCATTTATCCGGGCGGGCGAGATCGTCGTGATCTGGGGTGGGGTGGTCTTTACTCAGGCCGAGGTGGATGCTGGAAATGCCGCTGAGCGCAGTACGGTCGCGATCGGCGAGGGGCGCTATCTGGGGAGCCCGGTGGGCCAGTACGATCGCGAGCGGGACGATCTCGGGGATTTCATGAACCATTCGTGCGACCCGAACTGCTGGATGCAGGACGAGGTGACCCTGGTCGCCCGGCGCGACATCCGGCCAGGAGAGGAGCTGACCGGCGACTACGTCATGTGGGAGGCCGACGAGGCCTATGTGAGGCCGTGGGAATGCAACTGCGGCTCCCCACTGTGCCGGCGGACGCACACTGGCCGAGATTGGCGACTCCCGGAGCTGCAGGCGCGGTACCAGGGCCACTTCTCCCCGTTCATCAACGCGCGCATCAAGGCTGCGAGTGGCTCTAGCCAGTGACTGGATCACCATCACGCCGCCGTCCAGAAGACGCTGAGCAATTCAGTCTCGATGGGGAATTGGACGCCACTTACTCCTGGTAGAGGTGGGGGAACCAGTGGGGGAACGGCATCCGATATTGGCCAGAAGGGACCACCCACGACCGCAATCGGACCACACGCTACCAGAGGAGACCACCGGCAATCGCAAGGGGCCGGAGGTTCGGACCGGGACTCATAAGCCCTTGGTCGGGAGTTCGAATCTCCCCCTCGCCACCGTCACTCCCGGTCAGGGCTGAAAGCCCCTGGTCAGGAGTTCTTCTTTCGATCTCGGCTCACGTCCAGAGCGGCGCGTAGCGGGACACCTGCTTTCGGGCCTCAGACTGGTGCGCCGTGCGCGCTCACGCTGCCGTTGCCGCGGCCTCGCGGGCAGCTTCTTCCGCGTCGAGCTCCGCGTTGAGGTCGGCGACGAGCGCTACGCTGTCGTCGATATGACAGACAAGCTCGAGGTCGCCGAGCATGTACTCGGCGTGATGCTCCTCGGTACACTCGATCGTCGGCGCGCAGCCGTGCCGCTCGAAGATGTCCGCCGCGCCGAGAACCACGAACAACGCCTCGCCGACCGTGGTCTCCAGCCTGACCTGGTACCGCTCCTCAGCGCTCTCATCCATCACAGCCTCCTGTCGAGCATGGTTCGCCACCATTGTCCGGCGGTCGTATGACCGTGCGCCTTGACGTGCGTCAAGTTCCAGTGCGGCGTGAGAGGACAGCCGACGGAACGGCAGGTCAGCCGTCGGCCAGCTCGTGCAGACGCACGGGATCAAGGATGACCACCGTCCGAGCGCGTTCTTGACGGACGATGCCGGCTGTCTCCAGGGCGCGAAGCCGACGGCTCAGCGTCTCAGGCGTCGTGCCGATGCGCATGGCGATCTCGAGCCACGGAACCGTGACTCGAACGCGTGTCCCCTCGCGCACCGGTCCGCCGCTCGCCGCTTCCCGCAGGAGCTCTCCGGCCAGCCGCTGACCGACATCATGCAGCCCGAGATCGGCGATGGCGCGCTCGGCCTGGATCAGGCGGCGCGCGAGCGTCTCCACGAGCCGCACGGCGACCTCAGGATGCTGCCGCATCAGATCCTGAACGGCCTGACGGCTGACGAGACACACGTCGGATGGCTCAATCGCCGTCAGATCGCCTTCGTGCACGACCGGCGAGAACAGCGCCAGCTCTCCCAGAAACTCGCCGGGTCCGAGCGTGCGCAGAACTTGCTCGCGCCCGCCAGGCGTTGCCTGCGCCAGTCGGAGCCGCCCCTGAGCCACGACGATCAGGTGCTCGACCGGCTCACCGGCCAGGGCCAGCGCCTGACCGCTCGCCACGTGGCGATGGCGCATCGACCGTCCCAGCTCCGCCAGTGCATCGTCCGGGAGCGCACGCAAGAATGGGACGCCGGCCGCGCAGGCAGGGACGTCTACCACCCTATCGCCTCACGCCGCGAGCATCGGACCGCCCGTCGGCTTGCCCACCACTTGCCCCACCAACGGATAGCAGCCGACCGCCCGTGGTACCATTCCCGCGTCGACGGTTTCGGCCGCCCAGCCTGACGCCATCCTCTGGCGACGTCTTGCACGAGCGCGGAACACCTCATCCGCCGAACCACGCACTGCCTGGTCGGCGCGCGGGTTGGGCTGGCGGCGGAGTGCACGTCAGCCGGGGCCAGGTGAGCACGGCACAACAGCAGGAGGTCACGATGGAGACCCGCGAACGGCTCCCTGTGTTTCCAGTGCCCCCGGCGGCGGCAGAGCAGGTGGCGCAACCCACGCTCCAGATCGACGGCCTCGTGGCCCAGCCGCGCACGCTGACGCCCGCCGACCTGGCCGCGCTGGCCCGCGCCGACCTGGCCGAGCCCTTTGCCTGCGAGGAGGGCTGGTCGGTGCCCGGGCTGCGCTGGCAGGGCGTGCGGCTGTCGGCGGTTCTGGCGCTCGCCGCCCCCCTGCCGAACGCGCGCTACGTGCGCGTCCGCTCGGGCGAGTACACCGTACCCGTCCCGCTCGACCAGGCAGCGCATGGCCTGCTCGCCGACTGGCTCAACGGTGAGCCGCTGCGGCTCGAACACGGCGCCCCCTGGCGCCTGGTGCTGTCTGGCGCACAGTGCTTCATGGGCGTGAAGTGGGTGACCCACCTGGAGTTGACGGCCGAGCCGGGCAGCAACACCGGCGAGCAGATCGCCCGCGCTCGCCTCCGCTGATCGCGTCACTCGCACGGCCAGCCGCGAGCGTCGACGCGTGCCCGAGCACCGTCGAGCACACGAAGCCCAGGCACACGGAGGAGACCGCTCCGCCGTACCAGAAGGCGTCGTGCAGCAGCACGGTCGTGATGGACGACCGTCGGGCGCGCGGTCATGCTCTCATTCCTGCAACTCCCGGGACGTGCCACCGGATCGGGAGCGCGCACGCGCACAGCGGGGTGCACGCTCGGCCCCGGCATCCCCTCCGGCCCCGGCCGGCCCACGGACCGTTCGCCAGAGGTTCCAGCCCAGGCAGGCGACGGCCACCAGGCCGAGCAGCCCGGCCAGGCCGAGCAGGGTCATAGTCAGCCGGCCGGCTGGGAGGAAGAGGGGTACGACGCGCAGCAGCGCCGCCGCGTTGCCGAGCCAGACGGTGGCCCAGACCAGGCGGGCCGAGTATAGCTTCCGACCGGTGAAGCCCGGCACCATCCTGATCGCCATCCCGAGGATCAACAACGTCACCAGGCCGGCGCCCAGAGCGTGACGCTCGGCGTCGAGCGGCGGGCTCGGCGCGAGTCCCCACCCGGCCAGCCCCTCCAGGAGCATCAGCACGCCCGCCGCGCCGAGCCAGCTGTAGGCCGCCACGATCAGACAGTCCGAGGCACGGTACTCCGAGATCGACGGCCACGCCTGGCCCGCCCGCGTCCGCAGCGTGCGCCTGAACGGCACGTCCACAACCACCACCAGCCCGACGAGCGCCAGCCCGAGGAAGACCGCGCCGAGAGACGGCAGAGACTGGAGAGCCGGCGGCAGATCGAACGGTGTGGCCGCGCGCAGCACGAGTCCGATCGCGAAGAGGCCGAATACGGCGTGGAGCTCGCGGCGCGGTGGCACGCGCAACCGGAGGTAGAGCGGGAATGTGCGCGCCGAGACCGCCCCCGAGATCGCCACCAGCATCCCAACCAGGCCCAGGTGGACGATCGTCCACTCCGCCGCGCCGGGGACCAGTCCGGTCGACCGGGCGTCGGTCGCGAGGACGACCGCGTTGACGGCGAGCGCCAGCAGCAGGGACACGAAGAAGGTGAGCGCGAACGGGATCACGGCCACGAGGCCGGTCCGGCTGGCGAGCGGCGGTCCCCGTCGCGCCGCGACGACGAGCGCCCCGACGGCCAGGGCAGCGCCTGTCAGCTCCAACACTCCCGACAGAGCCAGCGCCCCACCCACGGCCACACGGAGTCCGCCCGGCTCCAGCGCGGCGACCGCCGGCTGAGTGAGGGCGCGCAGCGCCAGCCCGCCGCCGAGCAGCCAGGCTGCCAGGCCAATCGCCGAGGGCGAAGGGTCCGGGCAACCCCGCAAGCGTGGCAGAAAGTACAGCCCGATGCCCAGGGCGAACATCCCGCCCCAGCCGAAGAGCTGGACGTGACCGTGCGCCTGGACGGCCGCGAGCCACCAGGGCCCGGACGGCTGGCCGGCCGCCAGGTGGAGGAACAGAAGCATCCCCAGGCCGAAGCCGGCCGTCAGGGCCAGGCCGATCGCCCACCAGAGGAAGGGGAGCGATGGGAACCGCTCTCGCAGCCCGCGACTCGACGTCGTGACCGGCTGCACCACGTCGAGCGTCATCATCCGACCGGCGGCCTCGCGCATTCTCGATGTACGTCCTATCCTCGGCTCTCGTCGGCTCGTGCGCCCGGGGGCCAGGCGATGGTGATGGTGAACGCGCTCTCATCCAGGGCCTCGACATCGTGCAACAGGTTCGCCTCCAGCGCCACGAGCCGTCCCGCCGGCAGATCCACGGCCTGCCGTTCGGACAGCCTGAGACGGATGCGCCCGCTGAGCGTCTGGACGACAGCGCTGCCGGGCGCGCGGTGCTGCTTGACGATGGCACCCTGCTTCAGCGTTGTCAAGACCAGCCGCAGGTCGCCGGCCTTGACGAACGTCTTGGCGTTGCGGTCGCCCTGCAGCCAGGCCGGCTCCCGCCGCGGCGTGGCAGCCTCGTCAAGGAGGTCCAGGACGGTGGTCGGCTCCTGGAGTTCGTGGGGTGGGCGCTGCTCGGTCCCGCTCGTCTGCCCGGCCGGGCGCTCCCGCCCGGCCGGTACGCCTTGCATCTCATCCTCGTCGGCCAATCTCAGCTCGCGCAGTGCGCCGCTGCAGACCGCGTGCCGCGACCCGGGTGCGGCGACGGCCCGTCAGGGAAAGCGCCCGCGTGTGCGGATCGCCTCGGCGACCCGGTCGATTGCCAGGGTGTGCGCCGCCAGGCGGGGCTCGATCATCTGCTCGCCCGCGAGACGCCACACCTCGTCGAACGCCCTGGCCATCACCTGGCGCAAGCGGACGTTGACCTCCTCCGCGGTCCACGCCAGCGCCCCCCGATTCTGGGCCCACTCGAAGTAGCTGACCGTCACCCCGCCGGCGTTGCAGAGGATGTCAGGGATGACCGTGACGCCCCGTTCACGCAGGATCGGGTCGGCGTCGGGCAGCGTCGGCCCGTTGGCCGCCTCGGCCAGGATCTTCGCTCGGATCTCGCCCGCGTTCGCCGCCGTGATCTGGCCCTCCAGCGCCGCTGGCGCCAGCACATCACAGTCCAGGCGGAACAGCTCCTGATTCGCGATCGGCTCGGTGCGCGGCGCACCGGCCACGGACCCGGTTTCCTGGGCGTAGCGCACGAGATGGTCGAGGTCCAGCCCCTCGCCACGGAATACGCCGCCGTCGATATCGGCGACGGCCACGATTCGGGCGCCCCGGCTGTGGAGGTAGCGGGCCGTAGCGCCGCCGACGTTGCCGAAGCCCTGGATCGCCACCCGCGCCCCCTCCAGATCCAGCCCGATCCGCCGGGCGGCCTCCTCGACGCAGTGCCCGGCACCCCGCCCGGTCGCCTCGGCTCGGCCTTCGGACCCGCCCATCAGGACCGGCTTGCCGGTGACCACGCCCGGCACCGAGTGGCCGACCAGGGTCGAGTACGTGTCCATCATCCAGGCCATCACCCGGGCGTTGGTGCCGACGTCCGGGGCCGGGATGTCGCGATCCGGGCCGATCACCCCCGCCAGCTCGACGGTGAACCGGCGCGTCAGGCGCTCCAGCTCGCGGGTGCTGAGGGTCCGAGGGTCGCAGGCGACGCCGCCCTTGGCGCCCCCGAACGGGAGGTTCAGCAGGGCACACTTCCAGGTCATCAGCATCGCCAGGGCGCGGACCTCGTCCAGGTCGGTGGACGGGAAGTACCGGATGCCGCCCTTGGCCGGTCCACGACTGACGTTGTGGTGGACCCGGTAGCCAGTGAACATTTCGGTCGAGCCGTCGTCCAGCTCGACCGGAAACCGGACCGTCCACTCGCGTTGCGGCACGCGCAGCAGCTCGCGGAGCGCCGGCTCGAGATGCAGGTACTCGGCCGCGCGCTCGAACTGTTCGAGGGCCGCCGCCAGCGGGGATGACGGCGTTGGCGACAGGTCGATCGTAGGCGTGACACGTCTTTGGGACACGCTACTCCTCCAAACGGCGATGCTCGGGGCCGGCCTGTCGCCCGCCCGATCTCAGCATCGCCCGCCAGGCGAAAGAATCGGAGGAACGCGCATAAACGTCACGTGAACGATGCCTGCGCCGGCCGGCCGGCAAGGCTCCAAGCCCGGCCCTTCGCGGTCGTGGCACAGCCGGATGGTCTCGGCCGGCAGCGAGGCCGGATCACGACGAGGCGGCCGGCCGCACGTGTTCATGCAACGTTCACGCCGTTTCCGGCGGCTTTGCCATGGTCGGAGCTTACGGTTGGAGCGAGGACGGCTGGCCGCCGTCTATCGCATCGGTCGTTGGAGAGCCCACCTATGTCAGTTGCCAGTCCCATCTCGTGCGCCACGTGCGAGCTGGAGATCAGGTGGCCACCCGTCACGCAGGGCCAGCACCGATTCTGTTGCGATGGCTGCGCCGCCGGTGGCCCCTGCACGTGCACCTACGATGAAATCACCGATTCGGAGCCTGTCATGCCCGTACAACTGTCCCCCAGGAGTGGTACCGCGACGCCCGCCGGGCGCATCCCGATGACAATCGCGGCGTACCGCGAGCTGGAAGCCGAGATCACCCAGCTTACCGCGAGCCTGTTTGCTGCGCGCACCGCGGCGCTCGAAGCGACGAGCGGGGGCGACCAGAAAGCCCCGACCTTCGCGGTGTCGGGGGAGATTCACGTCCTGACCCAGCGGCGGGACGCCCTGCGTGCCGCGCTCGGCGCGGCTGTGGTGGCCGACGACGACGGCACGGTCGTGGTTGGCAGCCGGGTCACCGTTCGTGACCCCGAGGGCGACACGGACAGCTACGTCGTCGTTCCACCCGGCACCGGCGATCCCCGGTCCGGTCGGATCTCGCCGGAGTCGCCGCTGGGCCTGGCGCTGCTGGGACGCCGCGCGGGCGACGCCGTGAGCGTCGAGGCGCCGGCCGGCGCCTGGCGCGCGACGATCCTGACGGTCGACTGACTGACTACTGACGCCCAGGTCACAGGGCACAGATGGCCGTCTGGAGGAACCGTCGATGATGCCCGGAGCGAGGGGAGTCGCGGATGTCGCGCTGAGCTCCTCGCCGGTCAGGCGCCTGGAGCGGGCCGATCCGGCGGTCGCCGTTGTGGCACGCGGCCGGCGGGGTCGGCCGCGCCACGGGTGAGATCCTCGTTGTTGAGTATCCTTCTGCTATGGCGTCGTCATCCGGCTCGTTCACCGCGCCCGCGCACACCCTGGACACCGCCGCGCTGATCCTGGTCGGCGAGGGCGCCACGCCGGCGCAGCTTGCCGAGCGCTTCGGCGCGCTCGCGGCGGCCGGGCGGGCGGACGGGGCCGCCGCGCTCATGGCCCGTCTGGCGAGCCTCGGTCTGGTCCGGGTGGCGTCCGGCGAGGGTGATCGGACCAGCTACGTGCTCACACCACTCGGCCAGGAATACGCCGGCGACGCCATCGGCGGGCAGACCGACGTGGTGACCCAGCTGGAGGCGCTAGAGCGGCTCCGGACCGACCTGCTCTCGACCATCGCCCACGAGTTGCGGACGCCGCTGACGGCGGTCCGGGCCTCGGTCGGTCTCCTGCGCGACCCGCGCGTCAGGCCCGACGAGGCCGCGCAGGCCCAGCTCCTCGACCGGATCGCGCGGAGCGCCGAGCGGATGCAGCGGCTGGTGTCCGACGTGTTGGACCTCGCCCGCTTCCGGTCCGGAACGTTGACGCTCCAGGCACGCCGCTTCGACGCGGTCGCCCTGGCGTGCGAGGCCGGCACGGCGCTGGCAAGCCTGCTCCAGGCTGCGGATCAGCACGTCGACCTTCACCTGCCCGACGGTCCGGTCTGGGTGTACGGCGACCGCCGACGCCTCGAACAGGCCTTGCTGAACCTGTTGTCGAACGCGCAGAAGTTCTCACCGCCGGGCGCCACGATCGGACTGAGCGTGGCCGTGGACGGCGGCGACGTCATCTGGACCGTCGAAGACCGAGGGCCGGGCATCGCGCCCGAGCACCGGGCGCGTCTCTTCGAACGCTTCTTCACCTCGGCGAGCGACTCCAGCGGTCCCGGCGCGGGGCTCGGGCTCCCGATCTCGCTGGCAATCGCCGAGGCCCACGGCGGCACCATACAGGTCGAAACCGAGGTGGCTCGGGGCAGCTCGTTCGCGCTGCGCGTGCCGGCCCATGGCCCCGCCGAGCTGGGAGAGCTGTGAAGATCCTGATCGTGGACGACGACCCGGACGTGGTCGAGTCGGTCCGCCTCGGCTTCACGCTGCAGTGGCGCGACGTAGACGTGCTCGGGACCGGCGAAGGTGAGCGCGCCATCGACCTCGTCGAGGAGGAGAGCCCCGACCTGGTGCTGCTGGATGTCGGCCTGCCCGACCTGGACGGCTACCGGGTGCTCCAGCGGATCCGCGAGTTCTCCGACGTGCCGATTGTGATGCTGACCGCCCGCGACGACACCATCGACAAGGTCCGGGGCCTCGAGCTCGGCGCCGACGACTACGTCACCAAGCCGTTCGACCACCTGGAGCTGCTGGCCCGAGTCAGGGCGGTCCTGCGCCGGCTCGACATGCCGGCGCCGACGAGCCGCGCCTCGTCCTTCCAGTCCGGCGAGCTGGAGGTGGACTTCGCGGCCCAGGAGGCGCGCCTGCGCGGCGAGCGGATCGAGCTGACGCCGACCGAGTACAAGCTGCTCTACCACCTGGTCCGCAACGCCGGCCGCGTCCTGCCCCACGGCACGCTGCTCGCCAAGGTCTGGGGCCGCGAATACGTCGACGAGGTGGACTACATCCGCGTCTACGTCCGGCGCCTACGTGACAAGCTGGGCGACGACCCGGAGCGGCCCCGCTACATCCGCACTGAGCGGGGCCTCGGCTACCGCTTCATCCGCCCCACGGACCAGCTTCCTCAGCCCCCGCGCCCGGGCGGCGACTCAACGCCCCGGTAGCGCGCTCGACCCGCACGGCGAACGATGGCCGGTCGGCGATGCCCGGGAGGCTGGCGCCTCGGCATCGACAGCGGCGGCGATGCCGAGGCGCCGGCCACACGACGGGCTACCAGAGACGTGGGGCGAAGCGCTCGCTGAGCCGCCCGAGCGCGAGCGCCCCAAGCAGGAGGCCGAAGTCGCGCAGGGCGACGTCGTAGTAGCCGGGAATCAAGAGCAGGTTCACGATGATCCCCAAGAGCCAGGCGGCGACCAGGTAGCCGCCGAAGCGGGGGCGCAGGAAGACCACCACACCAGCCACGACCTCGACCACGCCGACCACGACCATCAGGTACGTCCCGAGCGGTGCGAGGTTGGCGATTGCCGGGGCGAGGTACTGGTCCCAGTTCACGAGGAGGCCAAAGAACTTGTCGAGTCCGGCCACAATAGGGGTGACCGTGAACCCGACGTGCAGGATCTGCCACGCCTGATAGGTCGGGTCGCTCCGGTCGTGGATCTCCGCCTGTCCGGCGGCGTCGATGGTGCCGGGGGCCACTGCGCGAGCCATGTGCTCACCTCCATAGTGCTGACCGTGAGAGGCGCGATGCGAACGCTCAGCTCAGGAGGCACGGCCGGCTGTGACCAGCCGCCAAGCTCCGGAGCACGGCGCCGCGCCGCGACATGCCGAGGACAACCGGTCGCTAGAGCCAGCATAGCTCCACACAGCCAGTATGTCAATGAGTTTCTGGACTTTCTTTGTTTTCCGCACAGTTTCTGCTATGGTGAACGCAATGTTGGGAGACGTCATGAGCGGCTGGACCACCCGATTCTTCGCCACGACCCGCGGCCAGATCGTCGTGCTGCTCCGCCGGGCCGGTCGCACCGTCGACGAGCTCGCCCAGGCCCTTGGGCTCACCGACAACGGCGTCCGGAGCCACCTGGCGACGCTCGAACGGGACGGCCTGGTTCGCCAGCACGGCACGCGGCGCGGGGTTGGCAAGCCCGCCTACACCTACGAACTCACCCCGGAGGCAGACACCCTCTTCCCGAAGGCGTACGACGAGATCCTGGCCGCGCTCCTGGAGACCCTCGCCGAGCGCCTGGCGCCGGAGCAGTTGGCTCAGGTTCTCGACGACCTGAGCGACCGCCTGTCGAGCGGCCGCGTCGCGCCACCCGGCGACCTGCGGAGCCGCGTGGCGTGCGGGGCGGCGGTCCTGCGGGACATGGGCGGCCTGCCGGAGGTCGAGGAGCGCGACGACGCGTTCCTGATTCGGGGCTACAGTTGCCCGGTCGGCGCTGTCGTGTCCCGGAGCCCCGGAGCCTGTCACCTCGCCGAGCTGCTGTTGAGTCGCGTCATCGGAGCGGCCGTTCGAGAACGGTGCGAGCGGGGCGCCCCACCCCGCTGCTGCTTCGAGGTGCCGCACGATGCGCGTTCTGTTCGAGGGTGATGGCCCGGTCGACGCAGACCCGGGCGAGACGCTGCTGAGCGCCTCACTCCGGCATGGCATCGCGCATGCCCACGCCTGCGGCGGCAACGCCCGATGCAGCACCTGCCGCGTGGCCGTCCTGGACGGCCAGAACCTTCTGGCGCAGCCGACCCCGGCCGAACAGGCCTTGACGACCACCCGGCACTTCCCGCGCACGATCCGGCTGGCCTGCCAGACCCGGCTCGTCGGCGACGGGACGATCCGGGTCAGACGCCTGGTCCGCGACGAGGACGATCTACGCCTCGCACTGAGCCAGATCCGGCCCGGGTCGCTCGGCACCGTTGGCGACGAGCGGGCGCTCGCCGTGCTCTTCGCCGACATCCGTGACTTCACGCGCTTCACGCACACCCGACTGGCCTATGACGTCGTCCACGTCCTCAACCGCTACTACGAGAGCGTGGGCGGCGCGGTCGTCGAGCAGGGCGGCTACGTCGACAAGATCATGGGCGACGGGCTGATGGCGCTCTTCGGGCTTGAGGCGGCGTCCTCGGACGACGGCCGTCAGGCCTGCCTCGACGCGGTGCGCGCGGCGATCCAGATGCACCGAAACCTGGCTGCCTTCAATCAGTACCTCCGTCCAAACTTCGGCGTGGCGTTTCGGATCGGCGTTGGCATTCACTACGGAACGACCATCGTCGGGCGAATCGGCGTCGACGACCGTCAATCGCTCACGGCGATTGGAGATGTCGTCAACACCGCTGCCCGCCTGGAATCGCTGACGAAGCGGCTGAGGGCGCCGATCCTGGTCAGCGACGATGTCTGGTCCCGCGTGTGCGACGAGCTTCGTCCGGCAACTGATGCTCGGACGGTTCAGATCCGTGGGCGGAAGGGCAGGCTTGCCGTGTTCGCTCCGGACCTGCGCGGCGCTTGCTGATGCTGTCGGAGTGCGTCGTCGACGTGGACCGCCCGGCCGTGATGCTCCTGGGCCTGCCAGGGGGATCTCGCCACCAGCGGCGCAACCGTTCACGCGAGACGGCCGATTGTGAGCGTTCCCAGGTGTAGTGACCCGGCGCCGTCTTCGCGTCCCGCACCTGGAGCATGATCCAGATGCCAACGGCGATCGCGCCCCAGGGCCAGAGGGCGGCAAATACCGTCTCGGGCACGACGTCGAGTCGCCTTGCCAGAAGCACGACGACGCCAGCCACCACCAGGACCGCGCCGCCGATGGTTCGACGCTCGGTCACGAGCACGACGATGCCGGTGCCGACGACGAGAATCAACAGCGGCCAGACGGTTCGGATCAGCTCCTGGGCCCACACGTCCCCGTGCCCCCCGACCAGGAACACTCCTCCAAGCACGACGAGCGTCAGTCCGACGATGGCCTGCGTACACTTCATCGCCCTACTCCGACAATGCCCTTCGGCGGCGCACCTCCCTGCCCAACGTCACCACGGCGAGCTCACGGGCGGGATGCCCGCCATCATGGCGGCGGCATGGTGGTCCTGGACATCAGCCTCTCCCGTGTAGTCGTCGGCGAGTGGAAGCTCGAGGTGGAAGGACGTCTCCCGCAACGGGCGCCCGGACGCCGCCCGCCGTGCGTGCCTCGCTGGCCTCTTGGATCTGCGTGGGCCTGGGCTTGTGGATGGTTGCGCCCGTCATCCTTCGGTCCCTCCTCACGAGCGAGATGGTCTGACGCGGCATTCCCGATCCGCTGCCGATGCCGATGCCGATGCCGATGCCGATGCCGATGCCGATGCAGGGCGGATGATCGGGCGCGCCTGTTGCCCGTGGTGTCTCGGCGCATCAACGCTCCATCAACAGCCGGCAAACAGCCGGAAAGCAGGCGGCGCTCATCGCCTCGGCTCGGCCTGCTCGGCGCCCGTTGACGCGCTGTTGACGGAGCGTGAGTGGAACCGAGACACACCCTGGGTACGATCCCATCGGCCGCTCGTCCTGGCGCGACGAATCGCCGGCCCGGTGTGTCATCACGCGTGGATCGGGATGACTGGCTGGCAGTCGCCATGTGAGGTAAGGGTGCAGATCACCACACTGCTCGTTCCACACGACGGCTCGTGGATGGCCGATTGCGCCCTGGACTACGCCACGATCCTGCAAGGCGCGACCGGAGCCCGGCTGGACGTGCTCAGCATGGCGCCTGACGTCGTACCCGAGGCGCGAGCACAGCCCGAGGTGTCAATCGGGGACGCACGCAACTGGCACGAATGGTCCAGGGCCGACCCTGGCGCGGACCTCAGCGATCCGGCGGCGCTCATCCTCGACGCGATCGAACGTCGCCGCCCTGACCTCGTCGTGATCGCATCCGAGTGCTGGTCGCCGGGCGGCCTCAGCGTCGATGTCACGCATCACGTCGCGCGCCGCTCCTCGTCGCCCATCCTCGTGATACCGACCGGCGTGGCGTCACCGCGTCGCGACTTCGACGTACGACGTGTTCTGGTTGCCCTCGACGGGTCAGAGCAGGCTGAGCAGGCGCTGACACTGGCCAGGATGCTCGCCGAAGCGCTCGACGCCGACATGCTGCTCCTCCGAGTCGTGACTCCGAAGGTGGGCGGATTCAACGGACAGGCGCCCCGTGATGTCCTCGATCTGGCCGCCGCGCGTCGGTACGTAGAGAAGCTCGCCAGAGGGCTGCAGACCGCCCAGATGTGGGTCTCCGCGCTTGCCGTGGTCGGCGAGCCCGGCACGATGATCGCGGCGGTGAGCCGGACGCAGCGAGCGAGCCTGCTCGCCATGACCACGCGCGGGAAGGCCCCGCTCAGCTCCTCCGAGCTGGGCGGCATCGCCGCGAGCAGTCTCCGGTCGGCGACGCTGCCACTTCTGCTCGTCCCACCCGATGTCCCCGTCGAGCGGGCGGCTCGGCCACGGGCCTCTGTCTCGAACGGGTGAGCGGTGCCTCGCGGTCGGGGAATGTGGGAGACTTCGCGCATCCGCACGGCGAGGGATCATCCGCCACGTCCGGATATCCGACCGCGACGTGTGATATCGACGGGTTCAGAGCGGTATGGTACCCACGGATGGAGAGGATCCCGGAGCTCATGGACGAGACAGCCGGCCTCAAGAGTCAGGCGGAACGACGCGCGCCAACAGCGGACATCGTTGCCGGCGGCGAGGGTCCTGACGTGGCGGTTGGCGTGGCGGCAAGTCCGGTCGCCGGCGAGCGTGGCGAGGCGTCCTGGACACGCCAGCCGTGCTCCGAGCGACTGGCTGATGCCGCTCCGGTCGGCCTGTTCGAGGCCGATGCCCGGGGACGGTACACCTACGTAAACCGGCGCTGGTCTGACATGTCTGGCCTGGCTCCAGACCAGGCGCTCGGCAATGGCTGGATAGCCGCGATCCATCCGGACGATCGTGAGCGGGTTGTCACAGCCTGGAGCCGGCTGGTCCGCTCGGACGAGCGATTCAGGGCCGAGTACCGGATCGTGTTGCCCACGGGCGAAGCCGGGTGGGTCGAAGGGCGGGCCACACTCGCGGCGGGCGACGGCGACGGGACCGCGCGGTACGTCGGCGTCCTGGCCGACATCGCCGACCTCAAGGAGAAAGAACAGCGGTTGGCCTTCCTCGCGGAAGCCGGAGCTGCCCTCGCCTTCTCGCTCGATCTCGAGGCCACGCTCGGCCGGGTGGCGCATCTCGCCACCACCTGGCTGGCGGACTGGTGCGCCGTCGATCTCGTCAATCCGTCAGGGGGGATCCGGCGCGTCGCTGCAGCGCATGCTGATCCTTACCACGAGGCCGAGGTGCAGGAGCTTGCCCGGCGGTATCCGCCGCATCCTGCCCGGCCGCACCCGGTCTGGCGGGCGCTGCGAACAGGCACGTCGACGATCGAGACCGGGGATGCGCTCGTATCGATGATCGCTCACGACGAGGAGCACGTGCGCCGGCTCCGCAGTCTGGGGGTCGGCGCGATGCTGGTCGTACCGCTGGCGACCCGCGGCCGCATCCTCGGCGCCATGACGCTCATCCGCGCCAGCGCCGAGCGCCGCTTCGCGCGGGGCGAGATCCTCCTGGCCGAGGAGCTGGCCCGCCACTGTGCCGTGGCGGTGGAGAATGCCCGCCTGTACGCCGCCGAGCAGGCCGCTCGTGCCGCCGCCGAGCGAGCCGCCGACCGGATGGCGCACCTCCAGGCCGCCACCGCCGCGCTGTCCGGGGCGCTCACCCACGATCAGGTGGCCGAGGTCATCCTGGATCAGGGCGTGGCGGCGCTCGGCGCACAGGCCGGCGCCATCGCCCTCCTGACCGAGGATGGTCTCGACCTGGACCTCGTCCACAGCTCCGGTCTCACGCCGGCTGTTCGAGAACAGTGGCAGCGGTTCGCCATCACCGAACCGCTCCCGTTGGCCGAGGCGGTCCGAACCGGCCAGGACATCTGGGTGGACGCAGATGACGCCCCGGTCCGGTTCCCTTCACTCGCGTCGGCCCAGGCCGCCGGGGGGTTCGCCGCGCTGCCGCTGCTGGCCGGCGCACGGCCGATAGGCGGGCTGGCGTTCCGGTTCCCGAGGGATCGCGTGCTGGACGACGACGACCGTTCGTTCGCCCGAACGCTGGCTGAGGAGTGCTCCGAGGCGATCGAGCGGGCGCGTCTGTACGAGGCCGAGCAGCGTGCCCATGCGCGCGCCGAACAGCTCGCGGCGGAGCGGGCCGCGATGCTCAGCCAGGTCGCGGACGGCGTGGTGGTTGCCGACCAGGGCGGGCGGATCGCCTTCGCGAACGTGGCCGCCTGTACGCTGCTCGGCCGCGCGGACGAAGCGCTGGTCGGCGTCGACCTGGGCCGCCTCACCGGCGTGAAGGATCGGGCCGGCCAGTCGGACCGCCCCGAGCTGATGCCGCTGGCGCGGGCCGCCCTCCTGGGCGAGCGCATCGACAACGTCGAGCTGCGGGTGCTGCGACCAGACGGCACGACTGCCCTGGCTGAGGGCAGCGCGACGCCGGTGCTGGCCGAGGACGGCTCCCGCATCGGGGCCGTCCTCACCATTCGCGATGTGACCGCCCGCCGCGAGCTGGATCGCCTCAAGGAGGAGCTGTTCGCCAACGTCTCCCACGACCTGCGGACGCCGATTGCGACGATCAAGGCCTCGATCGAGGTCGTGCTCGAAAACGAGCCGCCCGAGCTGGCCGAGCCGTTCCATCGCCTGCTGGAGAACATCCACCGCGAATCCGAGCGGATGACGACGCTGGTCGACGACCTGCTGGATTTGACGCGGCTGCAGGCCGGCCGCCTGCGCCTCAGGGCCGCTCAGACCGACCTCCGAGCGCTGGTCGGGCGGCTGGCGCGCACCATCGAGCCGCTCGCCGGGCGGCGCGGCCAGCGGCTGGTCGTCGAGCTGCCCAGGCGCGCGGTCGTGGCGACGGTCGATGCCGAGCGACTCGAGCGGGCGCTGCTCAACCTGCTCATCAACGCTCATCGGTACGGGCGGGATGGCGGGATGATCCGGCTGGCCCTGAAGCGGCGACGCCGCGAGATCCTGGTCACGGTCGCCGATGACGGGCCGGGCATCGCCGAGGAGGACCAGCCCCGCATCTTCGAGCGGTTCTACCGCCCGAAGACGGAGGCTGCCCGCCGCAGCCAGGGCAGCGGCCTGGGTCTGCCGATTGCCAGGGCGATGGTCGAGTTGCACGGCGGGCGCATCTGGCTGGAGAGCCGGCCCGGCGAGGGCGCCGCGTTCCACATCGCTCTGCCGACGGGCGGGGCTCCGGAGGCAACGCCATGAAGATCCTGGTCGTGGACGACGAGCAGCGCCTGCTGGACGCCTTGACGGTCGGCTTCCAGTTCCAATGGCAAGATGCCACGGTCCTGGCGGCCCCCGACGGCGAGCAGGGCCTGGAGTTGTTCTTCGAGCACAGTCCCGACGTCGTGGTGCTGGACGTCGGCCTGCCGGGCATCAGCGGCTTCGAGGTGCTGCGCAGGATCCGGCAGACCTCCGACGTGCCGGTCGTCATGCTGACCGCGGCCGCCGACGAGATGGATCACGTGCGCGGCCTCGAGCTTGGCGCGGACGACTACCTCGTCAAGCCGTTCAGCCGGATCGCGCTGATGGCGCACATCAAGGCGGTGTTGCGGCGAGCCGAGCTGCCGCCGCCCACGCGGGCCGTGCCGGACTTCGTGGCCGGCGACCTGACCGTCAACTTCGAGGGCCAGCAGGTGGCGGTGGGCGGCGTGCCCGTCGAGCTGACGCCGGTGGAGTACAAGCTGCTGTACCACCTCGTGCGCAACGTGAATCGGCTCATGCCACACCAGGCACTGCTGGACCGCGTCTGGGGCGGCGACTACGGCGCCACCGAGCACTACCTCCGAGTGTTCATCAGCCGGCTCCGCGCCAAGATCGAGCGACCGGGCGGCCCGCGCTACATCCAGACCGAGCGCGGTCGCGGCTATCGTTTCGAGCGCCCGACCGAGCCGGCGCCGCGCCGTTGACACGGCATTGATGCGCGGCGACGACCGGAGCAAGGATCTGATGCCACGATGGTGATGCGCACGCGGACGACACCCGATTTCCGAGGAGACGCCGACGATGCTCGCTACCATCGTGGTCCCGCTGGATGGATCCGACTTCTCAGCACGTGCCATCCCCTACGCCACCGGGCTGGCGAGGTCGGCGGGTGCGAAGCTGGCCTTCCTGCGCGTCTTGCCGCATCGTGCCCCCGGCAACGCTGTCGACGAGTTGCAGGCCATCCAGGCGACGCTGGAGATGGATGCCAACACCGCGCGAGCCGACGGCCTGCAGGTAGACGCCATCGTGCGCCGCATCCGACCCGTCCAGGCTCAGGACGTGGCGCGTACGATCTCCAGATTCGCGGACGAGCAACGGGCCGGGCTGATCGTCATGTCGACGCACGGACGAGGCGGGCTCGGGCGCTGGGTCTACGGCAGCGTGGCCGACAGCGTCCTACGCCAGTCGCCGACCCCCGTGCTGCTGGTGCCGCCCCGCGCCGAGCGGTCACTGCCAGCGGATCGACGCCTTCGTCTGCTCGTGCCCCTCGATGGCTCAGAGCGGGCGGAAGAGGCGATTGCCACCGCCGAACTGCTGGCTCAGTTGCTCGACGCGGAGTTGACCTTGCTGCACGTCGTCGAGCCGCCCGACTATCCACTCCACGGCGAGGGCTACGCCTACGTGCCGTGGGACCAGGACGCCGAACTCTCGTCGGCCCGACAGTATCTCCAGGCGCACGTCGATCGTCTGCAGGCACAGGGCATCATGGTCAGCGCCCAGGCCGCGACCGGCAAGCCAACGTGGGTGGTCGCCCAGGTCGTGCGCGACGTCGAGCCTGACATCGTCATGATGGCCACGCACGGACGCAGCGGCCTCGTCCGACTGGTCCTGGGGAGTGTCGCCACCTCGGTCCTGCAACAGGTCGACGTACCGGTCCTGCTGGTGCGGCCGGGCGCGCTGCCACGGTCCGACGAGGCGCCGAGCGATGCCCACGAGCGGCCAGACGGCGCGGCGACGGTCGCCACGGCGACCGCGCGCTCCTGCCCACGGGTTGACGTCGCGCTGAGCCTGACTGACCTTGAGCTGATCGAGCGTGGCCTCAGGACGCTGGCATACACGCCCGGGTACGACTACCACCTGGCTCCGAGGATACGCGAGCTCGTCGGTCGCCTGGAAGGCGCCGGTCACGGTCTGGAGACGGCCGAGCCGGCGCGGGCGCCCGCGCTCACGTCGAAGCAGTGAGCTCGACGACGTAGGAGGAACCTCTCATGTGCACAGGAATCGCGATGCGTTCGGGCCTGCTCGGGCTCGACGACGACCTTCGGGACCACCTCGTGGTGCGCTTGAACCAGAGCCTGGCGAATCTGACCGATCTCGCCTCGGCGTACGACCAGGCTCACTGGAACGTGACGGGCGCCAACTTCTCCCAGCTCCACGAGCTGTTCGACCGCTTCGCCAGCCAGACCCGCGAGTACATGGACATGGTCGCCGAACGGGCCGTGACGCTGGGCGGCGCCGCTCACGGAACGATCCAGGCGGCGGCCGAGGGCAGCCATCTGACCGCTTTTCCAGTGGCCGAGCGGAGCCAGTGGCGGTTGGTCGAGGAACTCGTCCATCGTCTGGAGCATGTTGGCGCCGAGCTCCGCCAGGCGATGGACGCCAGCGCCGACGAGGCCGCCACCGAGGATGTCTTCATCGAAGTGCTGCGCGGCATCGAGAAGCAGCACTGGATCTTGCGGGAACATCTCGCGTAGATCGGCAGCCGCTCCGGTTCGAGAGGAAGACACTATGCTCAAGCACCTGCTCGTTCCACTCGACGGCTCGCCGCTCGCCGAGCACGCCCTCCCGTACGCTGCTGCGTTGGCGCGCGCACTCGGCGCTCGGTTGACCTTGCTCTACGCCCGGTGGCCCGTCGTCCCTGAGAGCGACAGCCCTGACCTCGACGGCATCGCCGCGCGACTGAGGAACGAGGGCATCGCCGTCGATGCTCGCCGATGCCATCTCCCGAGCCCGGGTGAGACCGGCCGGACCATCCTCGAAGCCGCCGCCGACCAGGGGGCCGACGCCGTCATCATGGCAACGCACGGTCGTGGGGGACTGGGGCGGCTGCTGTACGGCAGCGTAACCGACTACATCCTTCGCCATTCGACGTTGCCCGTGATCGTGATGTCGCCGCTCTGCGAGCGCTCGTGGTCAAGCGACCGTCCCCTGCGCGTGCTCGTCACGCTTGATGGCTCCGAACTGTCGGAGGAAGTCCTCCAGCCACTTCGCGAGCTGCTGGGAGCAGCCCGACCGGAGTTGACAATGCTGCGGGTAGCCGAGGCAATCGACTTCATCAAGCCGCATGGGGATGAATGCGACGCCTGCCGGGCAGCTCGCGCACGCGGTACGGAGCCGGACATCGAGCCGGTCAGGCTCAAGCGCTACCTGGAAAGCAGAGCCAGCGATCTTCGGGCGGCTGGGATGAACGTCGAGGTCGAGACGCATCTCGGCCCGCCGGCGTCAATAATCGTCAGAGTCGCAGATGACCGTGAAGTCGACATGATCGCGATGGCGACCCGTGGTCGTGGAGGCCTTCGGCGAGTCCTCCTGGGGAGCGTCACAACCGAGACACTGAGGCAGGCCCGCGTCCCCCTCCTCCTGGTGCGGCCCAGCCCACAGCGGGACATCTCGCCGGAGATGGATCTCCAGGACAGCGCCAAAACTGGTGGTTCGGCATCCGAAGAGGTCGTGCCGTGACCGCGGCCGGAGGGGTCACGTCTGCAGATAACGCCCGACGAGTGACGCGCAGTGTGCTGTCTCGATGCTCGACCCTCAGCGGGTGCCGGAGCATCCCGTTATGCGGCACACTTGGTCCCAGGTGATGTCGTGGACGAACAGGAATGACTGACAAGCGGCGGCCTCGCGCCGCCTACCTGGGCGAGCAGCCCCCGCCGTACTACCGGAAGCTGAACGGGGAGCGCTTCGCGCTCCCGACGGAGGACGACGCGGCGACCGGAATGCGGCGACGCCTCAACAGGGGGCTCGGGGCGGTGGATCGGTCGGCGTTCCTGGCGCACGCCAACGCGGACGGACTTGACCACATGGTCAAGGTCGTGCCGCTGCCGCTGCGCATCCCGCGTGCGCTCAGCCAGGCTGTGATCCGCGAGATGGCGGCGCTGCGGCAGGCTGAGGTGCTGACCGTGCTGCGCGGCGGTCGGCGCACCGATCTCGCCCGCCCGCTCTCGCCTGAGCAGCGTGCCCACGTGCGCACACACGCCCCGAATCTGATCGACGTGATCCGGCGGATCGAGGCGGCGCTGGTCGACGGAGACCTCTTCCTGCGCACCGTCAAGTACGACGACGCGCGGTACTCGTCGACGCACCAGACCGACAACCTCGGCGGCGAGAACTACCACTTCGACGCCCAGGAGGCGACGCTCGATCAGTGGAGCGGCGTCATCCACCAGTACTTCGCGAACGTGGCGACGCTCCCGCGCCAGTTCCGCATCCTGCCAGTCACGCTGCCCGAGATGATCGAGCGGCTGGTGCAGGACGGGCACCTCGCCCGCGAGGCCGCGCGGACCACGAAGATCCGCACCATTCTTGAGACGTTCCGCGCCCGTTATGACGAGCCGGTCGAGCAGATCATCGTCGAGTCGGGGCAGCTTGCCATCTTCGACGGCCGCCTCTGGGCGCACGACGCCGGCAAGGGCCGCCTGCGCGATCTGGTGGCTGGTCGCTTCGTCCCAAGCCGCGAGCCGGACCTTGTCATCACGCTGGACTCGAAGAAGACCGGCTTCCACGAGGGCATGTACGACCCGTCACAGCCCTTTCTCGACGACCCCGGCCACCCCTCCTACTGGGAGCGGATGACGAAGCTCGCCTGACGCCCGTCCACATACCTGCCCGGCGTGGGCGAGCGCGCCTCCGTACCGCGAGCGTCGGCGAGCCGGACTCGTGCGTCAGGAAGTCAGAGCCCAACTCGCTGACACTCGTGGTACGGATGGCGTCCTATCTGAACGGCATTGGGCTTTCAAGCCCCGACAAGCCCCATTGTGTCAGATTGCCAATGCTGTCGGAGGGGGTATCCCCCGCGCGCCACACCGCCATTTCTGGCCTCCTGCTTACTTGTCACACGACTTTCGAGCGCGCCCGCCGCGCTGTGCTACGATCCCAGTCCGATCCGCCTCTTCGCGTGTGGCGCCCCGATTCAGCCGCTGCCCCGTGCGCGCGTGCTGACCACGCCCCCGGAGACCGGCTCGTACCTGTGGAGGAAGGAACCTCAATGGCGACGTCGATCAAGACCCCACGGATGCTCGGCCAGCCAATCAAGCGGCGCGAAGATCCCCGGCTCATCACCGGCGCCGGCCAGTACCTCGACGACCTCTCGTTCCCTGGCATGCTGCACATGGTCGCGGTGCGCAGCCCGTACGGCCATGCCCGCGTCAACGGCATCGATGCCTCCGAGGCGCTGAAGCTCCCCGGCGTGGTTGCCGTCCTGACGGCCAGGGACATCGAGGGCGCGACGACCGGCCCGATGCCGTACGAGTTCGGCTGGCAGCCTTTCGAAGACGTCAACGATTTCGCACGAGGCCCGCTGGCAACCGACAAGGTTCGCTACGTCGGCGATCCCGTCGCCGTCGTCGTCGCCGAGACGCGCTACGCCGCCAAGGATGCTGCCGCGCTGGTCGAGGTCGACTACGAGCCGCTGCCGGCCATCGTGGACCCCGAGAAGGCCCTGGAGGCAGGCGCGCCGCTCCTCTTCGAGGCGTCGGGCACCAACCTCGGCCACACCCAGACCAAGACCGCCGGCGATGTGGACACGGCGTTCGCCCAGGCTGACAAGATCGTGACGATCCGCGTCAACAACCAGCGCGTGATCCCCGCGCCGATGGAGATGCGCGGCACCATCGCGCTCTGGCGTCCAGACGGCGCAGACACGCCCGGCGAGCTGACCGTCTACGAGACCACCCAGGGCGTGCACGGTCTGCGGCGTGCGCTCGCCCCGCTGCTCGGCTACCCCGAGAACAAGGTCCGCGTCATCGTGCCCGACATGGGCGGCGGCTTCGGCAACCGCTCGGACTGCGCGCCCGAGACCGTCCTGACCTGTATCGCGGCGAAGAAGCTCAACCGCCCGGTCAAGTACCAGGAGACCAGAACCGAAAGCAACCAGGCCGCCATGCATGGCCGCGGTCAGCTCGACATCGTCGAGGCGGCCGTCAAGAACGACGGCAAGGTGCTCGGACTCAAGGTCACGGCGATCTGCGACATCGGGGCCTACAACCAGTTTCTCTCGCCGATCATGGGCATGCTGACCGGTGTGATGATCCCCGGCAACTACGACATCCCGAACCTCTACTACCATCTGAAGGGCGTCTACACCAACAAGACTCCCGTCGGTGCGTATCGCGGAGCGGGCCGCCCCGAGGCGACCTACCTGCTCGAGTGCGCGATGGACGAGATCGCGTTCCAACTGGGACTGGACCCGGCCGAAGTGCGCCGCAAGAACTTCATCAGCAAGGACGCCTTCCCTCACAAGACCCCGTTCGGCACAAACTACGACACCGGCGACTACGAGCTGGCGCTCGACCGGGCGCTGGAGTTCGGTGGGTACAAGGCCCTCCGCGCCGAGCAGAAGCAGGCCGCGGCTGAGGGCAAGCTGATGGGCGTCGGCCTGTCGGCGTACGTCGAGATCTGCGGGTTTGGCCCGTGGGAGCAGGCGACCGTCCGGGTCGACCCGAGCGGCAAGATCCGGGCGTATACCGGCACCTCGCCGCACGGCCAGGGCACGGCGACCACCCTCGCGCAGATCATCTCCGAGGATATGGGCGTCGACATCGACGACATCATCGTGATCCATGGCGACACCGCGCAGGTCGCAGCGGGCAACGGCACCGGTGGCAGCCGTGGCGTCGTGCAAGGCGGCAGCGCCATGTTGCTGGCGTCGAATCAGGTGCGCGACAAAGCTGTTCGCATCGCCGCGCACCTGATGGAGGTCTCCCCGGACGACATCGAAGTGGTTGGCGGCGGGTACGCCGTCAAGGGCGCTGAGGATCGCAAGAAGACCATCGGCGAGATTGCGTCGGCAGCCTACGGCGGCAACGTGCCGGCCGGCGACGAGCCGGGCCTGGAGGCAACCCGCTTCTTCACCGCCCCCGGCGAGACGTTCCCGTTCGGCGTCCACATCGCCGTCGTGGACATCGACAAGGAGACGGGCCGCACGACGCTCCGCCGCATGATCTGCGTGGACGACTGCGGCACGGTCGTCAACCCGCTCCTACTCGACGGCCAGCGGCACGGCGGCATCGCACAGGGGGCCGCGCAGGCGCTCTGCGAGGAGGTCGTCTACGACGACGACGGCCAGTTGATCACCAGCACCTTTGGCGACTACGCCATCCCGACGGCGCACTCCCTGCCAATGTTCGAGCTGGACCGCACCGAGACGCTCTCACCGCGCAACCCGATCGGCGCCAAGGGTATCGGTGAGGCCGGAACCATCGGCAGCACCCCGGCCGTCCGCAGCGCCGTGATGGACGCCCTCAAGCAGGTCGGCGTCAAGAGCTTCGACATGCCCGCATCCTCGGCACGAGTCTGGCGCGCGATCCAGGAGGCCCAGGCATAGCCCAGGCGTAAGACCAGCGTTGCCGGTTTCGGCTTTCAGCGGGGCGGGGCTTCGGCCTCGCCCCGCTGCTGTTGCGCCATCTTGACCGGCGCGGGCGCTGTTCGCGTGCCCGGTCCGCAATGGACGATCTCGCAAGGCTCGACCAGCATCCAAACTGCCCGGGCGGCTGAGCACTCCTGTTGTCTTCGCGCCGGTACCATGTATCCTCTACTCGGGCATGCTGCATGATGCCCTCGCCTCACATCGCCGTGGCGCGCTCATTGGACATCGTAGTCCGTCAGGGTACGCAACCTGAACGGTCGAGATCCCCTACCTCTGCGAATTCCTGCTGCCACAAACGTATCAATCTCGCGGACGGCATCACGTGCCGCCGACGCACATCGTTTTGCAACATCAAACGCGATCTCTGCCGGTGACTTTTCCTATCGACGCCGACGCACGTCCATCGTACAATCGGCTCGGTCCCACAATGCCGTGGGCTAACTCCGTCTCCTGGCAGCAAGGAAAGGGACTATCATGGTGAGCCACGCCGCTGGCGGCTCCTCAGCTCGACGCAGGAGCGACGGTCGGACCGGTCGCCGCCTCGTCCTCCTCGAAGGAGGCCGGTCTTCCAGTTCGCCGTCGTCACACGCGCGGGCGCTCCCGCCCGCCGAGGCGCTCGACCTCCAGCATGACGTGCTCGCCTTGATCACGAAGTACCAGACCATCGACGCGGAGCTGCGGGCGCGGCTGCCCCAGGATGTCATGCGGTTGGTTGATGCGTTGGCCGACGCCGCCCGTGACATCGCGATGATCGAAGCAACGCTGGGAGACGGCCCGTACAGTTGAGGCGCCGCCCTCGCCGACGATGGCCGACGATGGCTCCCTGTCGCGCTGCCCACGACCGCGCTTCGGTGGGACTGTTCCATGTCCTCGGGCGGCACGGGCGGGGCACGGCTCACAGCGTGGGCAGTCGGTCGAAGGGTCGAGCTGCTCTCGGGCATAGTTAGAACACTACTCAATATATAGTAGCCCGAATAAACTCGTATCACCATATCGATGAGTACAGATATACGATGAGCGTCGTCAGATCGGTTTGACGGTACGCTTGGAAGCGCCCTCGGCAGACATACGCGCTGATGTTCGAAGAATGCGCGTCACTCTCACCCCACACCTGGCGTTGTTGCTAGTGTCGGGCGCTTCCATCGACGGCCCGACGACCCCGCTCGTGGCGCGCCGATCGCTGTCCGTGCGGGCGCACGCCAGTCGACTATTCAGCATACGCACGCTCCACCGCTCGCCAGGCATCGCACACCCGTACGCCATCCGACAAGGGCAAACCAGCCGAAAGACTGGGACGCAAAGCCACGGGTCTACCCCCGCAAGGGCACGACAGCCGGGCTACCGACGTGGTCGCCTCAACGCCGCAGCCGACCCACCACGGTAGCCGCTGCCTGTCCTCGAACAGGAGCCAGAGCACCATGTGTCGTCAGACTGCTGCGTGGTCCCGCGCGCGTCGCGCCGCCCTCAGGCTGATGCCGGCGCTCCTGGTGGTCCTCCTGATCTGGCAGGCGGTCGCCGCCCCCGAGCCGATCCGTCCCGACACCGCGCTCGCGGCCCCGAGCGATGCCTCGCTGGCCGCGCCGCTCGGGAGCGTCACGTCGTCGTTCCCGCTCGGCATCTTCGAAGACGGCAACATGATCTTTGGGAACTCCACCGCCTTCGAGACCATGATCCTGGCGGCGCAGGCACGCGGCCTCGACACGGTGCTCTTCAACAACAACTCGGCCATCCGCGATGTCGCGATGCTCGACGTGTCCGACCGCCTGGGGTTCCAGGTCGTCTTCGGTCCGCACCACGAACTGCACGACGACTGGTACGCGGCCTCGGTCCCCGTCACCATCGAGCAGGCGCGGTCAGTGGTGTACCCGCTGGTGGACGCCGTCAAGGCCCATTCGAGCATCGTCGGCTACAACACGGCGGACGAGCCGCACCTGGCAGATACCGATAAGGTCACCCTCGCCACGCAGGCGTTCAAGGAGCGAGACCCATCGCGCGCGGTCGCCCCTGTCCTCATCGGCATCAATCGCGGCGATCAGATCTTCGACGCCGCCAACCCCGACATGATGATCTCCGACGTCTACCCCGTGGGGGCGGACAACCCGTCCTGTAACTTCTTGATGAGCGGCTTCGGCTACCCGACGTTCACATTCGCGGACTACGTTCGGCGCTTCAGCCAGAGCCGGCCGGCCAACAAGCCGCTCTGGCTGATCCTCCAGACCCACAATGTCGGCAGCGGCGGCGCCTATTCACTGCGCCAGCCCACCGCCGCCGAGGTCCGCGCCCAGCACTGGATGGCCATCGGCGAGGGCGCGACAGGCATCTTCTGGTACATCTACAGCAGCCAGCAGGGCTGGACGGGCCTGAAGGACAATCCGACCCTGTTCAACGAGATCGGCGTGCAGGCACAACGGACCGCGCCGCTGCGCTCGCTCCTGCTCGGCCTGCACCGCATCGACGATCAGTTCATCCTGTCCGGCGCGGCCGGCGCATATGTCAGCACGCTGGCCTCGGCGGACAGCTCGCGGAAGTTCGTAACCGTCGTGAACACGGCAAGCTGCACGGGCACCACGAACATCTCGGTGCTCTCACCGCTGCTCTCCGGCCGCCTGAAGGACGTTGAATCCAACGAGCTGTTCGACCTGGGCGCACCGATCCCGTTCGGCCCCGGCGACGGCCGCATCTTCGAGCTGGTGCCGCTGCCCGTCGTCCCCGGCCCGACGCCGACGCCGGCCGGCCTCGGCCCGAACCTGGTGGTCAACAACAGCTTCGACAGCAACATCGCCAGTTGGCAGACCCGCCCGAACGCCTCGTGGGACGCCACGACCGGCCACGACGGAGCCGGCTCGTTCAAGGTCAGCGGCAGCAGCAGCTCCTACTCGCAGCAGGCGATCACCCTGACGCCCGGCGCAACCTATCTCCTCAAGTACTGGATCAAGACCGACAGCGTCACGGGGCAGGGCGTGACGATGCGCTACGCCCAGCTCAACCCGTCAACGGCCATTCTGAAGCTGCCGCCGCACGTCACCGGCACGACCGGCTGGACCAGCGTCGTCACCACGTTCACCGTCCCGGCCGATTACGTCAACGGGCGACTCGACGTGATCTGGGACATCTCCGGTGGCTCGGCCTGGATCGACGACATGGTGCTGGCACAGCTCGGCGTGTCCGTCCCGACCGCTACCGCGACGCCAACCGGCACGGTGATTGCCAGCCCGACGACGAGTGCCGCCACCTCCACGCCGACGGCGACCCTGACGCGCACGGCCACCGCTACCCGGACGCCGCTCGTGAGCCAGACGCCGCTGCCCACCTCCACCCTGACGCCGACGCCTCCTCCGATGTCCTGCTCGCCCAGGCCGCCGGTTCAGGTGCAGACCAGCCTCGCATCCGGCGGGCGGCTCCTCGCGACGATCTCGGTCAGCGGACCCGGCAACCGGCTGCTCGGGCTGCGCGTGTCGCAGACCCAGAACGCGCTGGTGGACGCCACCGGGCTGACCGGACGCAGCGGCCAGTTCACTGTCAGCGTATCCGCTGGCGCAACCAGTGCGTCATTCTACGTGCGCCGGTCCGGCGGCGGGCCAGCGACCGTCAGCCTGGTGGCAACCGACGCCTGCGGCGAGTGGCCCACCCTCGTCGGAGGCGGCAGCTCGGCGTTCTGATGCGCGCCTCGCGGCGCGGCAGCGGCAGGTAGCCACAACCGCATCGTGGTTCCCTTGCCGACCGTGCTCTCGGCTGTCAGCCGGCCGCCGTGGACCCGCGCCACCCAGGCGCAGATGGCCAGCCCGAGGCCAGCCCCACCGCTGGCCCGCTCTCGCGACGACGCTGCCCGGTAGAACCGCTCGAACAGGCGCGGCAGGTGCTCCGGTGAGATCCCGACGCCGGAGTCGGCAACCTCGATCGCAACGCCGTCGCCGGCGCAGCCCAGTCGCAGCCTGATGCTCCCGCCGGCCGGCGTGTACCGCAGGGCGTTCTCCAGCAGATTCAGCAGCAGCTGAGTCAGCCAGATCGGGTCGCCGTTGACCTCGGGCACGTCGTCCAGGGTGACCTCGAGCCGCACGCCCTGTACCCGGGCCTGCGGTGCGACGCTCACGCCCAGGTCGGCAACCAGCTCCTGCACGTCAGTCGGGACCAGCGTCACCGCGCCCGGGCCATCTGCACGGGCGAGCGTCAGGAGGCGGTCGAGCAGGTGGGCCAGCCGCTCATGCTCGGTCCGCACACCCCGGAGGACATCGGCATACTCGTCCGGGGTACGCGGCCGGGAGAGCGCCACGTCGAGCTGGGTGCGGATGATGCCGAGCGGCGAGCGCAGCTCGTGCGATGCGTCGGCCGTGAACTGACGCTGCCGCTCAAACGCCACCTCCAACCGCGCGATCATGCTGTCGAATGCTCGCGCCAGCCGCCCGATCTCGTCGTCTGGCAGATTCAACGCGAGTCGGCGCGAGAGGTCATCCGCGCCGATGGCCTCGGCCTCTCGGGTCATCCGCGCGATGGGCGCGAGCGCTCGCCCCGCCAGGAAGATTCCGCCAATCCCAGCCAGCGCCAACGCCAGGAGCGTGCCAGCGACGCCGTACAGTTGGAGCTGTCCAAGCACCCGCTCGTTCTCGGCTGTCGAACGGCCAACCTGTACTGTTCCCGAGGCGCGCCCCCGATAGGTCAGCTGGCGCGTCATCAACCGGACCCTCATGCCCGACGTGAGCCGCTCGTCTCCGCTGCCGGTGACAGTCGGCGCGGACAGTGACCGCGCGGCAGACGCGTCGATGCGCGCGCCGTCCTCCCAGCCGCCGAGCAGGCGTCCGCGTGCGTCCCAGATGCGCAGAACGTCCAGCCCGATCGCCTGCGACGCCAGCTCGTCGATCAGGTGGCTGCCCCGACGCTCGTTCTCGCGACCCTCCTCCTCCAGCTCGTGCAGAACCGCCTGCTCGACGGTTCGCGTACGCGCATTCAACGATGCATCCAGCGCCGCCGTCAGCGTCCGATCCACCAGGACCATCGCCAGCAGCCCCAGCCCGAGCAGCGTCGCCGCCAGCAGCCCGATGTACCAGAGGGCCAGACGTGCGCGCGCATGGAGCTGCCAGCGAGGCAGCCGGTGTCTTGGCACGGCAGTCGAGGTCATTCGCCGCTCGCCTCGATCTTGTAGCCGATGCCGCGCACCGTCTGAATCGGCGAAGGCGTCCCGAGCTTTCGGCGCAGCCGCCCGATGTACACCTCGACCAGGTTCGACTCATCCGGGAAGTCGTATCCCCAGACGCTCTCGACGATCGCATCGCGTGGCACGATCCACCCTGGCCGCCGCAGCAGCGTCTCGAGGATGGCGTACTCACGCAGTGTCACCGAGACCGGGATGCCAGCGCGGGCAACCAGGCGCGCGGCAGGATCGAGCGTCAGGTCGCCGGCCCGCAGCAGCGCCTCCTTCGCTGGCGTGCCGCGCCGGAGCAGCGCCCGGATACGGGCCAGCAGCTCCTCGAAGTCGAACGGCTTGGTCAGGTAGTCATCGGCCCCGCTGTCCAGGCCAGCCACTTTGTCGGCGGTGGTATCACGAGCCGTCAGCAGCAGGATGGGCGCAGTCCCGCCGCGCGCACGAAGCCGCCGGCAGATGGTCAGGCCATCCACGCCCGGCAGCTGAATGTCCAGCACCACGGCGTCGTACGGGTTGAGCTCGGCAAAAGCCAGCGCATCGTCGCCCGTGAGCGCCACGTCCACGGCGTATCCCTGCTCCCGCAGTCCCTGGCCCAGCGACTCGGCCAGCCGCTCTTCGTCCTCAGCAACCAGCACGCGCATGGCTGCTCCTGTTCCGCCTGTGCGTCACGACATTCATGTCTGATTCAGCCTGCATGCGTACGGTCGGACTGACGGGTGCACGCCAGGCCGTTCGCCGCGACGTGCGACGGGCAGGGGCCACGTGGCTCCTCAACACTGCCGCCCGTCGGGGAGTGCTCCGTACGTGGGTCGTCTGATTCGCCGTCTGTCGCTGGCCGGCATCGCCGTGCTCGGCACCGTGTTTCTTGCCATCCAACTTGTACCGTACGGGCGGCCGGGGCCGAACCCGCCCGTGCGCGTCGAGCCGCGCTGGGACTCGCCAACCACGCGGCAACTGGCCGCGCGGGCCTGCTTCGACTGTCATAGTAACGAGACAACCTACCCCTGGTATAGCTACGTTGCGCCGGTCTCCTGGCTGGTGGCGCGGGACGTCACGGAGGGCCGCGCCAAGCTGAACTTCTCGGAGTGGGATCTGCCGCAGCGAGAGGCCGGCGAGGCCGCCAAGGAGCTGCAAAAGGGCAAGATGCCGATGCCGATCTACCTCCCCACCCACCCCGAGGCCGGCCTTGCCGACGACGAGAAGCGGGCGCTGATCCGGGGACTTCAGGCGACCGTCTCCGCCGACCGGCCGCGCCGCCGCTAGCGTGCCGGGTGGTCGGCCCGCTGCGCGCGCCGACCACCGACCGCCACCAGCACCCGGTAGCAAGTCAGGAACACGATGCTGCTGGCCGTCACGATGTAGAGGGCGAGCATCACGCCCGTGCCGGTGTCCGTGCCAGCCCCGATCCCGTGGGCCACGCTCAGCCAGTACACGGCGAAGCTGCTGAAGTGCAGGAGACGCCAGGTTCGCAGGCCGATCTGCCGCCGGACGTAGAAGCTGAACGTCAGCGGGAACAGGATGTACGCCGCCACCTGCCCCAGACCGACCCAGGCCGGCTCGTGCTGAACGGCCGTGAACGGCACGAGCAATTGATCGACGCGGTAGCTGGCGTAGCGGTCGCCGAGCAAGATCACGATGTGGAACACCAGCAGCGTCAGCCCCAGGAGGCTCGCGAACTGGTGCAGATCGGCCACGGCTGGCCCGCCCGCCCACAGCCGCGCAAACCGGTTGGTGAGTGACAGCCCGAGGACGCACGACAGCCAGAGCAGCAGGTAGGCCACCACTCCAGACGCCCGGCTGAGATACCAGTACGCCTTCGGCTGCTCGCCCAGCAGCGAAGCGGCGAGATCGGGCAGCAGCGCCGGCAGGATGAACGCCGCGAGGATGCCACCGAGCGCCGCGCCTCCGAGCAGGAGCAGCACCGCATCGAGCGTGACGGCAGGCTCCAGCGTCTCCAGATCGGTGACCGGCGCCAGCGGCGGACGTGGCGCCAATGGCGGGCGTGGCGCCAGCGGAGGACGAGGCGTCAGCGACGGGCGGGGAACGCGGACTGGCCACGCCGCCACCCGGCCTGGGTCAGTATGGGATGACATAGTCACTCCAGCGGGGAGTCGTGAGCACGGCCCCATCGGCCCGCACGACGAGGCCCGCCAGATCCTGCGCGCGCAGCCGTGCCAGCCCACCGCCAACGCCCAGGAGCAACGCCGCCTTCGCCTCGACGTCCGCCTCGGTGGTGGTCGGCGCGATGACTGTGACGGAGACGACGTCCGTTTGCGCGGGACGGCCGGTGCGCGGATCGATCAGATGGTGCTGTGACCGGCCGTGATGGGTCCAGCGACGGTAGTCCGTCCCCGAGGTCGCGATGCCGGCGTCCCGCAGCGAGACGAGGGCGAGGTCGGCGTCGGGGTCGTGCGGGCTCGCGACGGCCACCACCCAGCCATCCTGCCCGGACGGCCTGCCGCGTGCTGCGAGGTCTCCACCCACATCGACAAGGCACGGCCCGCCGAGCGCCAGGAGGTCGGCAAGCCGGTCGGCAGTCCAGCCCTTGGCGACGCCAGCAAGGTCGAGACGGAGGCCAGCCGGCAGCCAGACTTGCCGACCGAAGCCGGCAGTTCGGACTGACTGCCAGTCGCGGCTGGCTCGCCATTGCGGCGACGGCCGCAGACGGCGCTGCGCCACGACGCGTGGTCGCGGAGAGCGACCGGGCGCGCTGTTCGGCGCGGGCTGGCCTACACGATCGCCCGTATCCAGATCGCCGGCTGCCCCAGCCGACCGTGGCCCTGTGTTGGTCTTGACCCGCGCGAAATCCCGGTCGTAGCCGGCCGCTTCGAGCGCTGACAGAACGGTCGGCGTACACAGGCCATCGGTACGCCGCGCCGCCTTGAGCGCCACCAACAGGATAGTCGCCATCGTCGGCGAGACCGACTGCCAGCGGCCGGCCCCCGCGTTCATGCGGCAGAGCTCACTGTCGGGGCGGAAGCGGCTCAGGCACTGCTCGATCTCCTCGACGGTCTCGCGCCCGAGGGCCAGCAGCAGCCGCCCGAGATCCTGGTCTACGGCTTCGAGGGTGAGCTGCATCCCGCAGCCCATCGCGCGGAACGCCGAGACCATCGGGGCGGGCGGTTGCTCGGCCTGGAGGCTGTCCGCCCCAGCCGACGAGGCCGTCACCAGTGGGCGCCGTTCGGTGCTGACCATCGCGGCCTCAGCGCGACGACCGCGATCGACCGGCCGGCTTCGGCGTCGGGGCGGGTTTCGGCGCAGGCGGCGCTACCGCCGGCTTTGGCGGTGGCGGAACCGGCGTGGGCGGCGGTGGCGGCGGGGGCGGCGGTGGAGCTGGCTTCGGAGTTGGCGGGGGCGCAGCCGGGGCTGGTGGTGGCGCAGCCGGAGCCGGCGGCAGTGGCGGCGGCGCTGCCTGAACCGGCGCTGATGGCCTGGCAGCCTCGCGCGGAGTGGCCGGCGCCCGCTGCACTGGCTTTGGGACGGGCGCGCTGCTGGCAGCCTGACGGGCCGCCGTGGGCTGCACAGCCTGCGTCGGTGCGAGGGTCGGGACGAGCGTCGGCGTGGGAGTCGCCGTGGCCTCAGGGATCAGGGTGGGCGTCGGCGGGTCGACAACCTCAGGGATCGCCGGCAGGTCGAGCGTGGACGGGGCCTGCTCGGCGGCCGCCACCGACGCCGCCAGGAGCGACGACGGTTCCGGTACCAGGGTCGGCAGCAGTACCCGCGTCGGCGCAGCCGTCACGAGGTCAATTGGCGGCGCAGGCCGCTCGCGCACCGCCAGCAGCGCCCATCCGCCGAGCGTGGACGAGACGGCGACGGCCAGCATCAGCGCTTTCGAGGCAACGTCCGCACGGCGAGGCCGACGTGGGGCCTGTGGGGGCCTAGTCGCGATCCCGGTCGCCATCGCGTCCCTTTCGCCGTCCTTCCGAGGACTCGCGGCTGTTCCGAGACTGGATCGCCGACTGCACGATGGCCGTCGTCTGCGTCGCGAGCGACTGGATGCTCTGGCGCGGGCGCGGGGTCGGCTGGGGCTGAGCTGGCGGGCGGGCCTGGGACGTCAGGCCACGGGGCGTTGGCGTGGCCGTCGGGGCTACGTTCCGTGGGACAGCCGGCGCCGGCATGGCGGTGGCTGCGACTGCCGCGACGAAGAACGGCGCTGGCTGGGCAGCAGTGGGCTGTGACTGAGGCCGTGGCTGCGGCTGAGATGCCACGACCACCGGTCGGGACGGCGCAGGCTGGGCGGCCGGGCCGATGACCTGAGGCGCGGGAAGCTCCGCCACGACGCTCGGAGCTTCCCGCACAGGCGCAGCGGCCTCGGCATCAGCACTGATGCCGGCCGCTGCATCCTCAACGGCGGGAGCAGTGTCGGCGGGCGCAACGGCGACCGCTGCTTCGGACGTGACGGGGGCGGCGGCCGCCGTCTCGGATGTCGCGGGCACGGCCACCGCCACCTGCCCACCCTCGGACAGCCGGCGATTCGCCTCGGCCAGCCGTTCCTGGTAGACCCGCTCGCGCTCGCGCAGCTCGGCGTTCTGCCCCTGGAGCTGCTCGACCATCTGGAGCAGCGAGGCGATCCGCTCGTAGCTCACCGCCAGGGCTGAGTTGGAGAGCTGAAGCTGCTCCAGCTCCTCGGCGACGAGCGCCCCCAGATCGCCATCCGCGCCATCGCCATTGTCCATTGCCGCCGACTCGACCGCTGCCGGATCGGCTCCCATGACCCGCACGACCACGCCGACGGCGCCCAGCAGCGCCACGACGGTCAAGGCGAGCGAGATCAGCAGGGCCGCACGCTGTGACATGGACTGCTCCCTCTGACTGGCGACGCCGCGTGCTGCAACGCCGCCGCTGAGACCAGTCTGGCCACGAAAAGTAAATCAGACCTGAATGTCAGCGCGGAACCGAAATCGGTGTTCGCCTGCGAACACCGGTCCGATCTGCCGCCGTCCAGGCTGTTGAGGACTACTCCTGACTCGCGCGCAGGGCGTTGACGATCACGCCGACATCGATGGCCTCCTGCAGCGCCGCGCCGAAGATCGGCGGCACGAAGCCGAACGCCGCGAACCCCATGCCGACGATGGACAGGCCGATACCCCACAGGATGCTCTGTACGGCGATGTGCACGGTCCGCTTCGAGACGGCGACGGCCTCGCCAACCAGGCCGAAGTCGCCGCCCAGGAAGACGATGTCGGCCGCCTCCGACGCCGCCGTCTGCTCCTCATTGCTGAACACGAGGCCGACATCCGCCAGCGCCAGCGCTGGCGCGTCGTTGATGCCGTCGCCCACCATCGCGGTGACCTTGCCCTGCCGGCGCAACGCCTCGATACCGGCCTGCTTGTCGGCCGGCGAGCACTCGGCCTTGACGACGACGTCGCTGCCAAGCTGGCCGGCCACCTTCATGGCGGCCTCACGACGGTCACCCGTGAAGATGTGCAGCTGCATGCCGAGTTGCCGCAGGCGCGCGATGGTGACGCCCGAATCGCCCTTCAACTGATCTTCGAAGGCGAAGGCTGCCAGCCGTTCGCCATCGGACGTCAACTCGACCGCCATGCCGCCGCGATCGACCACCCGGCTGATCGTGTAGCGGCGACCGTCGACCACCCCGCCGATGCCCTGCCCGATCACCTCGCGGACCTCGGCGGCGTGGACGGGCGTCGCGTCGTGGTCGCGCGCATACTGCACCAGCGCCTTCGCCAGTGGATGCAGCGAGCTGCGCTCGATGGCCTCGACGATGCCGAGCAGGCGCGGCATCGGCTGGTCCGACAGGTTGACGACCTCGCTGACCTGTGGCCGACCGAGCGTGATGGTGCCGGTCTTGTCGAAGATGATCGCGTCGATCCTCGACAGCGTCTCCAGGGCGCTCAGGTTCTTGACGATGATCTTGCGGCGGGCGGCGGCGTTGACCCCGCCGAGCAACGCGATGGGCGTCGCCAGGATCAGCGGGCAGGGCGTCGCGACCACCAGCACCGAGAGCATGGCATGGACGCCGTCCACGCCTCGGACCTGCTCGGCAAAGACGTAAGCGAAGGCGGCGATCAACAGGCTCACCACCGTGAACGCGCCGCTGTACCGATCCGCAAGCCGGACCATCGGCGCTTTCTCGTCCTGCGCCGCCTGCACCATCTCGACGATCCTGGCATAGATGGAGTCGCCCGCAGGCCGCGTCACCCGCACCACGATCGGATCGCCGATGTTCACGGTGCCGCTGCGGACCGGATCGCCGTCCACCTTCTCGATCTCATACGGCTCACCCGTCAACGACGACTCGTCGGTCAACCCCGAGGCCGACTCCAGGACGCCGTCCAGCGGGATGACCTCGCCCTTCCGCAGGTAGATCAGGCGCCCAACCTGGACCTCGGCGATCGGGACGGATGCGCCCGGCTCACCCTGCTCCGGCGAGGGACCGTCCCAGAGCAGCACGTCTGCTGGCAGACGCGAGATCAGCGCCGTCAGCGAGCGCTTCGCCCGCGAGACGCCGTACTCCTCCAGCGTTCGGCCGCTAGAGACCATCAGCGCGATGATGGCCGACACCACGTACTCGCCGGCAATGATGCCCACGGCGATGGCCAGGATGGCGATGTAGTCGAGCGCGTACTGGCGCTTGAGCAGCAGCGTGACCGTCTCGGTGACCAGCCCCCAGCTCCCGAGCAAGGTCACCGCCACGGCGATGGCGACGGCCGGCGTGCGCTGCCCGGCCCAGTCCAGCCCGAGGTACGCGACGATGCCCAGGAGGACCGTGCCAGGAACCCAGAACTCGCGAACGAGGGCAAACCACCAGCGTGAGCCTGGGCTCACGGACTCGCTTTGCATCGTCTGCACCGCGCCTTTCCATCGCACTTATGCAACATGAGTCCTCCGTCAGTCTACGACGGATCGGCGCCATGTGCAAGAGGCATTCGGCGCGCCCGCTGCATGCGGTTCGCGGCGGCTCACCCCTCAGGCGTGCGAGGGAACGGCGGCAGGAGTGTGTGGGCTGGAACGGGCCGGGTCAGGGGCGGCGCGCTACCAGCCGCCGGGCCAGGGCCGTCTGGAGATGCTGCGCCCAGGCCTGCGCCGCCGTGTCGCGGGTGCGGTCCACGACGGTCTTGCCGCGATTCCCGCCGGCACAGGCCGCCAGATTCGGGTCCAGGCAGCGGAAGTAGCGCAGCGCGTAGCCGCCGTCGGCCTCCACCGCCGTCGTCGCCAGGGCCAGCCCGTTCGCCCGCACCATCTGGAGCCATTTGCTCTGTCCATCGACGGCGTGCAGCGCCAGGTGCCCGAAGCTCGTCCAGGCCGCGTACGAGGTGTACACCTGCTCGACGCCGGCCTCAAGGTTGTAGCCACCCTTCTCGCGATTCCAGAACGCCGCGTGGATCGCCTCGCCCATCGCCTTCGCGCGGGCCGCCCGCTCGGGGTTGCCGTCCATCGTGCCGATCAGCAACTGCGCCTCGATGGCGATGCTCTGGTCGTAGTTGAAGTAGCGGTCGCTGCGGACCTCGCCGCCGGCCCGCTCAGAGGGCCGCTGGTAGCGGACGCTCCAGCGGTAGAGGTTGCGGCTGTTGTCGAAGAGGTGGCCGTCGAGCCAGGTGATCGTCACGAACGCCCGATCGCGATAGGTCGGGTCGCCCGTCACGGCGTACAGCCGTGCGAAGAACAGGGCCGCCAGGGCGTTGCTCTGGGCCGGCTTCCCTTCATCCGAGTCGCCACGGCCGGTGCTCCACCAGAAGCCACCGCCGAAGGTGTCGTCCCAGAGGCCGCTCTCAGTCAGGTACTCGGCTTCCTGGATCGCGGCGTAGACGTAGTAGTCGCGGGAGAAGTTGTCGTCGGCGGCGTCCGCAGCCGCCAGCAGCGCCAGCCCGGCCAGCGCGTTGTCGTCGGCGAACTGCGACTGCCGCGTGACCTTGTTGCCGCTGGCGTTCGAGCGCGGATAGTAGCCGCCATCGTCCTGGTCCCACAGCCGATCCAGGAAGACGAAGCCCTTGTCCACGTGGCAGCGAGCGTCGTCCTCGTCCCAGGCCGGGATGCGCTGGCCACGGCTGTTCTGGCGGACGGTGGCGCCCTTGACCCGGCTCGGGTCCGCCGAGAGCAGGGTCGCATCCGCCCACAGCTGCGACACGACGTACCACTGGTCAACGGTGTCCGGCTCGCGGTTGCTGCGCTTGTACGCCACGAAGCGCGCGCCGTCGCACGAGTTGCCGCCGCCAAACACACGGAGGGTGTCTCTGGTGGTGCGCTGCACCCGCTGGGCCCCCCGGAGCAGATCGGCGGCCTCATCCTGCGCGTCGGGCGCAGCGGCGGCAGCCGGCGTCGCCAACGGTACGGTGCCGGCGGCAAGCACCAGCAGCGCCAGAACCAGCGCCAGAACCTGCGAAGACGTCGGTCGAGCGTTCATCTGATGCCCCCTCACGCAGCCCCGGATGAGACCTCGTTTCTGTAACGTGGGCATCACTCGGCGGTTCTGTGACCAGATAGGAGCGGTTTCACGGGCTGTCAGATGCGCGCGTCGCGCGGCCGTTGCTGGATCGTCAGCTACAGGCCGAGCGATGTCGTCTTGGCGTCGTCGATCGTGCTGGCACCCCCACGATCCGCGTGACGAGGTCATCTACGCACTGGTCTGTACAGTTCGGCGAGCCATACGCGACAAGCGGCTTGTTGGCCTTGAGCAGCGCCCTGAGGGGCGCTGTCGTCGTGATCCGAGGCAGCAACGATCCGTACTCAAGGATCAGTCGCACCATCAGGAGTTGCCCCCAGACGTTGGGATGGATGCCATCCGCATGCACGAGCGGGATGCCCCACTGCCCCAGAGCGTAGGCATGGTGTGGCGTGAAGGCGACCGCCCAATCGACCAGCACGACGTCACACGACCACGGCTCGGCCGCGACGGCCCGGATGGCATCGTTGTGGCTCTGCCCCCCGAAGACGGCATCCCACTGGCAGCCGAGCGGAGCCGGCGGCACGCTCGGCGTGGTCAGCAGCAGCACCGTCAGCGCTGGTCGGGTCGCCGCGACGGCGACCAGTGTTCGCAGCGCTTCGCGGTACCACGATGGATCGCTGCCATGCGGACCGGCGTCTTCGAGCATCAGCGTGTCACCGTCGCGGATGATGTGCTGGTCAAACATCGTTTGGAGCCGCTCAGGGTAGACGGCCAGCTCGGCCTCTTCCGCGAACGGCTCACTGCCGATCAAGGTAGTTCCCCCGCCAACGCCCACGTCCGAGACGCCGGCGCTCGCCAACAGAAAGCGGAGTGTCGAGCTCGGCGAGCGGATCGCGAACAGCGGGTGGGTGGCCGGCGGCGCGGCGGCCCCGAGCGCGTAGCCACCCACCACCGAGTCTCCGCATGGATGAACAGCGGTGCGGTAGCCTGGCTGCCACATCAGGTCAACTCCGCGTTCGCAGTGCAGTGAGCATCACAGAGAGGTTACGGCGAAGCGCACGCAGTCGCGGCCGGTGCTGATGGGCGAACAATCGCCACTGACCGTCCTGGAGCGATCTTTATGAACGGGGGCGCTTGTCGTGCCCCTACACGGCCGGGTGCACGGCCTCGGTCCGGGCCAGGCGGTCGTCAGTGTCGCGCAGGCGAATGCTCAGCGACTTCAACAGCGAGAGAGCGATCTGGGGGTTCCCGCTCACCAGCCGTACAAGGTCGTAGCGGCCAAGCGTCACGGTGGCCGTCTCCTCGACAGCCGTGACGGTGGCAGAGCGCGTGTGCCCGTCGAAGATCGAGAGCTCGCCGAAGAACTCGCCCGGCCCGAGCTTCGCCAGCGGCATCTCGCCGCCTCCGGGCTGCTCCCGCACGACGCTGACCATGCCGGACCGCACGATGTACAGCGTGGAGCCGGGGTCACCCATCTTGACGATGACCTCGCCGGCTGAGAACGATTCGGAACGCGCGAAGCGCGCCAACTCACGGAGATGGTGCGCGGGCACCTCGCGAAACAGCGGGATACCTTCAAGGAGCGACAGCGCTCGCAGCCGCAAGTCGTCCGGCAGAATCCGATGCGTCGGATGGGCACGAAACGCCGGTCGGTTCGGCGCATGCTCGGCGCCTGGAGCGGACGGTTCGGTCATACGTCGATCCTACGGCCCCGCTGTGTATTCTGTCCCAGACATCTTACAGCCCGACGCCCGCCGGAGGACATGCAACGTCGGCGGGCGAACACCACACAGACCGCTGGTTGTAGGCAGAGTTGCACCGACAGGACCGAATCCCATAGGCTCCCTCGGGCTTCACTGCGATTGGAGGATGGGCCACTGGCCGCCACCGTTGAGCTCCCACCCGCGCACACGTCGTCGTCGGGACGCCCCAGGAGCGTTGCCCGGCGGCTGCTGACCACCCTCCTCTGGCTGGCGATCGGCGTTGGCGCGGCGTTCGCGTTGTGGACCATCTGGCGGGACGCCTCGGTCACCAGCCTGCCCTCGGACCTCCATCCCGCGTCGCTGGCGCTCAGCATCGCGCTGCGAATCGCCGCGACGCTCCTCACGGTCTTCGTCTGGCTTGGCCTGTTCTGGGGGCTGGGCGGCTCGATCGACGCAAGCGACGGCTTCCGCATCTACTTGCTGACCAATCTCGGCAAGTATCTGCCGGGCAAGGTGATGCACGCGGCCGGACGGGTCGCGCTCCTGCGCGAGCGCGGCGAATCGACCTCGGCCGGCGTCACCAGCATCCTGCTTGAGCTGCTGGTCTCCCTGCTGGCGGCCGGGCTGGTCAGCGTCATGAGCATCCCGCTGCTCCTGCGAAGCCAGGGACTCGAACAGTATGCGACGCTGGTGAGCGTCGGCGCGCTGCTCTCGGTGCCGGTCGGGCTGACGGTGCTGCACCCGAAGGTGCTCGGCATCGTCTTGAAGCTCGTAGCTCGCAAGGCTCCCGCTGGCGGCGGGCCGCTCGCGCACCAGTTGCCCACCTACCGCCGCATCCTGGGGCTGGTCGCCCTGTACGCGCTCGTCTGGATCGTCGGCGCCTGCGCGCTGTACGCGGCCGCCCGCAGCGTCTACGACCTCGACATCGCCTGGCTGCCGGCGATGGGCGGCATCGCGGCGGCCAGCTACGTCGCCGGCCTCGCCGTACCGTTTGCACCCGCTGGCCTGGGCGCGCGCGAGGGCCTGATGACCCTGCTGCTCTCCACGATGATGCCGGCCCCGGCCGCCGCCATCGTCGCGGTCCTCTACCGGCTCGCATCCGTCGCCGCCGAGCTGGCGTCAGCCGGCCTGACGCTGGCGGTGCGGGCCGTGCGGGCGTCGGTGTCGCAGCCGCCGCTCCCGGCACGCGGAAGCGGCGGCGCACGGTAGCTGCGAGCTAGCGGTCCTGCACCGACCCGTCGAAGCCGATGGGCGTGTCTAGCACCTTGTCCTTGACCGGATGCGAGGTCAGCGCGGCCTCGTTCAGCTCGATGCCGAGGCCCGGCCCCTCCGGCACGACGAGGTAGCCGCGCTCCAGCTTGAGCGGCGTCACCAGGAGATCGCTCTTCGGCGGCTCAGACTCGCCGGTGTACTCCTGAAGGGCGAAGTTTGGGATACAGGCGTCAAGCTGCACGCAGGCCGCCGTGCTGACCGGCGAGAGCGGGTTGTGCGGGATCACCTTGACGTGCTGGGCCTCGGCCATCGCGGCCACCTTCTTCGAGCCTGACAGCCCGCCACAGAGGCAGAGGTCCGGCCGCACGTAGGAGCAGCCCTTGTTCTCCAGCAGCTGCTGATACTCGAAGATCGTGGTGAACCGCTCGCCGGTCGCAATCGGGATGTTGCACTGGGCCTGGACGTCGCCCATGCGGGCCGGACTGTCGGGCAGCATCGGATCTTCGTAGAAGAACGGGTTGAACTGCTCCAGCCGGCGTCCCAGCGCGATGGACTCAGCCGGGTTCATCTGGCGGTGAATCTCGACGCAGATATCCACATCCGGGCCGACGGCCTCGCGCACGGCGGCCACCCGCTCGACGGCGCTGTTGGCCCACTCCGAGTACGACGTGTGCAGGTAGAATCGCGGCCCGAACGCGGCGAACCGCACCGCCGTGAAGCCGTCGTCGGCCTGCTTCTTGGCGTCCTTCGCCAACGCCTCTGGCGTATCGCCGTTGACGTGGATGTAGCAGCGGACGCGGTCCCGCGTCTTGCCGCCCATCAAGTCGTAGATCGGGACGCCGAGCCGCTTGCCCTTGATGTCCCAGAGGGCGATATCCACGGCCGAGAGCGCCCCCTGCACGACCGATCCCATGAAGTGGGACGACCGGTACAGGTACTGATAGTGGTGCTCGATTTTGGACGGATCCTTGCCGAGCAGGTACGGCTCGAACGTTTTCACCATCGTCTCAGTCGGGCGCTGCCAGCCGTGGACGCCGCCCTCACCGATCCCGACCGTCCCATCCTCGCAGTAGACCCGCACCAGCAGCCAGCGATCCCAGAGGATCGTCTCGACCTTCTCGATCTTGGTTGACTTCACCGTCAGGCACCCCTTCCGCACGCATCAGCGCGCCAGGAAGACGGTAGCCCGGCGCCTCGGCCGCGTCAACGTCAGGCCGGCCTCGGGGAGCCACCTGGGACCGACACAGCGCCCGGTAGAGTCCCCGGTGCACCATGTTCAGGCCATCACCAGAGGCCGACGACATGGCGCGAGGACTCGTCCGCCGCCCGAGGTCAGCCGACCTTCTCGCGCTCCCATTCCGGGATGAACTTCTGCCAGTCCCGTTGGACATCCAGGTACTGCGCGAACAGGTACGAGGCGTTCGCCTTTGGCTCGAAGGGCGGGCGCTTGAGTGGCATCCGGGCCTCTTCGAGGGCCTTCCCGCCCTTGCGGTGGTTGCACGACCGGCACGCGCTGACGAGGTTCTCCCAGGTGTGCGCGCCGCCCCGGTGACGCGGGATCACGTGATCGAGCGTCAGCTCGCGGGACTTCAGGCCGCAGTACTGGCAGGTGTATCCATCCCGCATGAAGATCTCGCGGCGGGTCAGGCGCACGCGCGGACGCGGACGCTTGATCATGTACACCAGGCGGATGACGGACGGCCGCTGAATGGCGCGCGACGGCGTACGAATATCGCCAAACGCATGCTCCAGCACTTCTGCCTTCCCGCCGTCGATCAGCACCAGCGCGCGACGGGTATTGCAGACGTTCAGCGGTTCGTAGTTCTGATTGAGAACCAGGACCGAGCTCACTCGACCCTCCGCCAGCCTCCACGTAGAGACCCGCCAGCCCATCAAGGGCGGCGGGTCGACCTGATGACCATCACAGTGGTACAGCGCTGTCCACCGTCGGCATTGTAGCAGAGCCTTTTCACTGTGGATAGCGATTGCACAACAACCGTGGTGGCGTCTGATCCGGCCACGTTACGGGGTCGCCGAGCCATCCTGTCCTCGAAGATGTTCGCAGGGCGGCTTGAGGCGCAGCGGCAGCCCGGCCGTCACCAGAAACGCCTCGTCGGCGTACGCCGCGAGCCGCTGGTTGGCCCGCCCGATGCCGTCCTGAAATGCCCGCCCGAGCGGCGTCGGCGGGATCACGCCGGACCCGACCTCCGGCGAGACGACGATCAGCAGCCAGCCGCCGCGCCGCTGCGACGCGATCAGGGCGTCGATCTCGACGGCGAGGATGTCGTCCAGCAGGCGGACGGTCTCGCGAGTCGGGTCGGCGTCCCCGGACAGCGCCAGCAGGTGATGCGTCGCCAGCAGGCCCAGATCGTCCACCAGCACCGCACCGAGAGCGCCGCCGGTGGCGGCTGTCCGCTCTTCGAGAACCGTCGCGATGGTCATCACGACCTCGACCGTGTGCCAGCCGGCCGGCCGCCGCTGCCGGTGCTCGGCGATCCTCGCCTGCATCGCCGGGTCGTCTGGGCGGGGCGGGCCGGCCGTCGCCACGTACCAGACCGGCCCGGCCACACGCGCCGCCAGCTTTTCGCCAAACGCGCTCTTGCCGCTGCGAGCGCCGCCCAGCACCAGCACGACGCGGCCGGTCTCACTCACAGCAGGCTCACCGGATCCACGTCCACCGCCCAGCCGGGCGGCAGCTCCAGCCGGTCGAGCACCCGCGCGAAACGGTCGCCGCGCAACAGCAGCGCCCAGCGGAACTTGCCGCGCGCCCGCTCGGCAAAGCAGGGGGCCGGCCCGATCACCTGGATGTCGCCGATGCCCTGCCGGGCGATCTCCGCATCCACCAGCTCACGCACCCGGCGCGTCTCGCGCAGGCACTTGTCCTCACGTGAGGCGCTGAAGAGCAGCCGCACCAGCCGGCCGAGCGGCGGATAACCGTGCGCCCGCCGAAACTCGATCTCCTGGGCGTAGAAACCGGCGTAGTCGTGGGCGGCGGCGGCCTGGATCACGTAGTGCTCGGGGACGTAGGTCTGAACGATGGCCCGGCCGCCGAGCGTCCCGCGACCGCTGCGGCCGGCCATCTGCGAGAGTAGCTGAAAGACCCGCTCGCCGGCCCGGAAGTCGGGCAGGAACAGGCCGACGTCGGCCAGCACCATGCCGACCAGCGTGACGCGGGGAAAGTCCAGGGCCTTGGCGATCATCTGGGTGCCGACCATGATGTCAGCCTCGCCATCGCCAAAGGCCTTCCAGATCGCCTCGGCCTGGCCGCGCCGGCTGGTCGAGTCGCGATCCCAGCGCACGACGCGTGCGTCGGGAAATCTGGCCGCCAGCTCGTGCTCGACCCGCTGCGTACCGCCGCCGAAGTAGCGAATCCGTGTGCCTGTGCAGCTCGGGCAGCGATCTGGCATCGCGCGCCGCCGATTGCAGCGGTGGCAGACCAGGGTGTTCGCCGCCTTGTGCAGCACCACCGGGATGTCGCAGCGCTGGCAGAGCAGCACGTGCCCGCAATCTCGGCAGGAGACGCAGGTCGCGGCGCCCCGCCGGTTCAGGTAGAGGAGCGCCTGCTCGCCGCGCGCCAGAACCTCCCCGAGCGCCGCCGCGAGCGCGCGGCTGAAGAGTCCGGTATTGCCAGCCTTCAGCTCCTCGCGCAGATCGACGATGGTGACGTGCGGCAGGCCAGTCGGCGTGGCAGGGAGGCCCTCACGGAACCGCGACGGCAGCGTCAGCAGCGTGTACCGGCCTCGGTCGGCCCGAAAGTGCGACTCGACATCGGGCGTGGCGCTGCCCAGCACCACCGGCGCCTTCGCCAGCTGTCCCCACCAGAGGGCCACCTCCCGGGCGTGGTACCGTGGGCTGTGATCCTGGTGGTAGCTCGGCTCCTGCTCCTCGTCCAGGATCACCAGTCCGGGCCGGCGCACCGGCGCGAACAGCGCGGACCGCGACCCGACCACGATGTCGGCGTCGCCGGTGCGGACCCGTTCCCAGTTGCGACGATGCTGGCCCGGCGACAACTGACTGTGCAGCAGCGAGACGCGGCCAGGGAAGCGCTCCTCGAAGCGCGCCAGCAAGGCCGGCGTGAGGCCGATCTCGGGTACCAGCACAATCGCCTGCCGGCCCAGCTCGACGGTCCGCGCGACAGCCTCCAGGTAGACGTGCGTCTTGCCGCTGCCGGTGACGCCGTGCAGCAGGAACGCCTTCGGCTGGCGGCCCTCGATGGCCGCCACGATGCGCCGAGCGGCCCCGGCCTGCTGCATCGTCAACGGCGGGCCGGGCAGCGTCGGCGGCAGGCTCGGCGGATCGGCGGGGAGCGGATCGGCGGTTGGGGCCTTCCAGCTGCCATTCCTGGCGGCCGTTGCGAGACGCGTCGCGAGCCCTGGCGGCAGAAACAGCGCCAGACAGTCGAACAGGGACGCGCGGTAGTGCGCGGCCATCCAGCGTGCCAGCGTCAGTTGCAGCGGCCCGACGAACGCATCGTCGGCCACTCGCTCCTCGACAGGCTTCGTCGGGAAGCCCGGCGTCTCCCCCACGATGCTGACGACGACCCCCGGCAACACCCTGCTCTGCAGCGGCACCAGGACCAGGTCGCCAGGCCGGATCGGCATCTCGTCGGGCACGCGGTAAGTGAGGCTGCCGGCGCCGCGCGTGCCGCCCAGACTCAGCGCTACTTCCGCATGCCGCACGTCCTGCCCTCACGGCTGCCAGCCTGACTGTGGCAGCCCTCGGGCGTCATTGTGGCCGGCCGGGTGGGCCGGCAGCGCGGCGCCTGCGTCTCGATCCGAACACGGCCCTGCTTCTGTACAGTCACGTTCGCAGACAGAACCATCGGGCAATCCGGCCGCTACAGGTCGAAGTACCACGACTCGTCGAGCGCCACCAGCGCGAAGATCTCGACGATGGACGCCTCGTGCAGCAGCAGCGCGTACTCGTGCTCCTCGTCCACGTAGAACAGCCCGGGCACGCGATGGCGGTTCTGATTCTCCCAGAGGTCGCGCGCGTACCGCCTGATGACGCCGTCGATCTTGCGCTTCAGCGGCTGGTTGTCCGAGACCGACTTCAGCACCAGCAGGTTCTTGAAGTAGATCGCGTTCCCCTCAAAGGACTGGTCCGAGTACCAATCCTCGCGCAGCATCTTCTCGGCCATCTGCTCGGCGCGCGCCAGGAAGGCCGGATCGGTCGTCAAGCTATACACCGTGGCGTAGGTGCCGATCATCATGCCCTGGCTGTAGCTCCAGATCGTCTTGTCCACGGTGCAGTCGTGCTCGATCCGGTCCCAGTGGAGCGTGCTCTCTGGATCGGTCATGTACAGCTCAAGCCAGGTACGCGCCCCCTTGGACCACTCCCAGAAGTGCGGATCGCCGGTCTGCGCGTACAGGCGAACGCCCAGCAGCGCGATAGCCGACGTGGTGATGGTGGCGCGGTCGTGGTTCGTCTCGCCGTCCTTCTGCTCCTTCCAGTAGAGGCCGCCGGTCTGACAGCCGTAGGCGTCGCCGCGCTGCTGGATGTCGGTATTGAAGATGTCGATCGACGCGGCCAGCGCCCACTCGTCGCCGGTGAGCTGGTAGTAGCGGAGCAGGTTCAGCCCGACCCAGGCGTTGTCGTCGTAGTAGATGTCGTCCATCCGGCCGTCCGGCGGCATCACCAGCGCCTGGAAGATCGGTCGGTCGCGGCGATGATAGGCGTGGATGACGCCGATCCGGCTCCGCACCTCCTCGATGTCGATCAGCCCCAGCGCGTAGACGTCCATAACCGCCGACATCGCGCGGGAGTAGTTCCAGAGGTCGGCGTAGTCATCGGTGCCGAGGCTGGTGTCGTACTCGACGTACAGGCGTCCGTCGAAGAACGCCGCATCCATCGCGTCGTAGGCGATCTGCGTCCGCTCAAGGTACTCACGCCGCCGGTCGGCCCGGGCCTGCGCGGGTGGGAGACACACGCTGCTGAGGAGCAGCACAAGCAAGAGCGCCGAGAGTGCTCGCCGCATGGCACAGCCTCCAGGCGGCGCCCGCGGCCGTCGCCGTCCCGTCGAATGCGAGCCGGTGTCAGGCGGCGGACGTCAACATGGCATCAGCAGGGTTTGGGTTTCGGAGTGATCGATGCACCTTCGCAAACACAGCGTGCACCGAGGAGGTTGCTCGTCTGGTTACCACGCGTGAACATCGCGTATCGGTTCCAACGTGCCGCCGTGGGACTCGCGGACGCGCCTGCCGAGGTTCGCCCGGACCTGGACGAGATGCCGCTTCCCTGGGATCCCGCCAGACCGCCCGCCGACGTCGAGCGGCCGGGCGCGGTCGGCTACAGCACCACGCGGCGGGGCTTTACGCGCAGCCGCTCGGCGATCACGATGGATTTGACCATCTCGATGGTCTCGTCGAGCTTCCCTTCCTCGTTCACGACGAGGTAGTCGAACTCGCCGATCCGTCGCATCTCGATGGCCGCCGTCTTGAGGCGCGTCTCCATCTCCTCGAGCCGGCCGGACTTCGGATCGGCGATCCGCAGCTTCAGCTCTTCGAGGCTGGTCGGCGCGACGAAGATCGAGATGGCGTTGGGGATGATGGCGCGGAGAGTGGCCGCACCCTGCACGTCCGGCGTGACCAGGACGTCGTGGCCGCCGCGCATACCGGCTCGCAACCCCTCAATCGGGATGCCGTAGGAGTGCTTCCCGTGGACCACGGCATGCTCGATCAGCTCACCCTGGTACAGCATCTCCTGAAAGCGTGCGTCGCTCACGAAGAAGTAGTGAACGCCTTCGACCTCACCATCACGAGCCTGCCGAGTGGTCGCCGTGACGCAGTAGCCGATGGGGAAGTCAGAATCCTGGAGGCACTTCTTGATCGTGTCCTTGCCGACGCCGCTCGGCCCCGACACCACGAACACCAGCCCCATCGCGCGTTTGGCGTCGGCCGTCAGCACGCTGCGCTGCGGATTGGTATCGTCTCCTGGGGCCGGATCGACCGGTATACTTGCCACGAGATCAGACCCGGACCGATGGCGTCGAGCGCCGCCGAGTCTCTGCGTGAGAGCCGATGAAACCGTCGCTGAGCTTCGACGCCCTGACCCTGCATGCCGTGGTGGACGAGCTGCGCGCCGGCTTCGCGGGTGCGCGCATCCAGAAGGTCGGGCTGCTGGACGAGTGGACGTTGGCGCTGGAGCTGTACGGCAACGGCGAGCGGGCCACGCTGCTCATCTCGGCCGACCCTCATGCCGCCCGCGTTGTGGTGACGCGACGCCGACATGACCGGGCGGCCGAGTTGGTAACACCGTTCTTGCTCCTGCTTCGGAAGTACGTCCGGGATGGCCGACTCGACACCCTGAGCCAGCCCACCCTGGAGCGCGTGCTCGAGCTTCAGATCTCCAAGCGAGACGACGAAGGGAGCCGCGGCGAAGTTGGGCTGATTATAGAAGTGATGGGTCGGCGGAGCAACGCGGTGCTGGTCAGTCCGGACGGCACGATCATGGACGCGCTGCGACGCGCATCGGCCGAGAAGAACCCGATCCGGCCGATCCTCCCGCGTCGCCGCTACGACGCGCCGCCGGCCCAGGATCGGCGGTCGCCGTTCGCACTGGACACCTGGGATCACCTGCGGACGCTGGCCCGCCAGCATCCGCAGGGTCACGTTGCGGAGCTGCTCGGGAGCGAGCTGGCCGGGTTCTCGCGGCTGGTTGCCCGCGAGGCCGCCTACCGGGCGACGGGCAGCATCGCCAGTCCGGCCGGCGACGCCGACCTGGATCGGGTGCATGATGCGGTTGTCGAGCTACTCGGGCCAATCCGGGGCGAGGGCGGATGGTCGCCCTGCGTGGCCCGCTTCGAGGGCCACATCGTCGCGTTCGCGCCGTACCACCTGACGCACCTTGCGGATCAGTGCGAGATCGTCAGCGTGGACTCGATCGGCGAGGCGGTCGAGGAGGCGTACGCTGGGCGCGAGGCGGCAGAGGCCAACGGCAGCAAGCCCGAGACGGCAAACCAGATGTCGCGCCCGCTCCTGGATGCCATCGCGGCCCGCGAGAAGGTGGTGCTGCGGCGGCGGAACGCCCTGGCACGCTCGCAGGAGGCGGCCGGCGACCCTGACGCCCTGCGCCAGATCGGGCAGACCATTCTCGCCTACGCCCACGCGATCCGGCCGGGCCAGGAGCTTCTGGCCGTCGACGGGCTGGAGATCAAGCTCGAGCCGCGCGAGTCGGCCAGCGAGAACGCCCAGCGCTACTTCCGCGACTACAAGCGGGCGCGTGACGCCAGCCGCCGCGTGCCGCTGCTGGTGGCCCAGGCCGACCGCGAGCTGAGCCACCTCGCCGAGATGGACACCCTGGTACGGATCGCGGACGATCCGAGCCGCATCCGCGCGCTGCGCGAAGAGCTGCGGGTGGCCGGTATCCTGCGCGACCGCGAGCCGCAGGCCGCCCGCAAGCGCGGGAAGTTCGCGCCGAAGCCGGCCGATGACGGCCCCCGCCCGATCACCGTGCCGCTGCCAGACGGTTTCCTGGCGTACGTCGGCACCAGCGCGAAGGCCAACGAGCACATCACCTTTGACGTGGCCGGCCAGGACGATCTCTGGCTGCACGCCCGGCAGCGCCCCGGCTCGCACGTGATCGTGCGGACCTCCGGGCAGAAGGTGCCCGAGCGGGTCCTCCAGCGCGCTGCCGAGCTGGCAGCGTTCTACAGCCAGGGTCGGACGGACAGCCGGGTCGCGGTGGACTGGACGCCTCGCAAGTTCGTGCGGCGGATCAGGGGCGGCCCGCCCGGGCTGGTCTCGTACATCAACGAGCAGACGGTGGACGTGCCCCCGCGCGGACCCGGGTGAGGCGCACGCCTCCACGGACTGCGACGGTGACGTAATGCCCGCCCGCCTGCCCGGTCTGGCACAATGCCTTCGGCATGGCCTACGGATCTGGCGGCAACGGTCGGAATGGGCGCTCCTCACGGGCGGCTCAGCGTTTCACGCAGCCGGTCAACGGCTCCGACTCCTGGCGCGAGGAGTTGAAGGCCCTTCAGCAGCGCGCTCGTTCGCGCAGCCGCCGCCAGCGCCAGAAGCCGCGCAGCGCACTCCGCGCCGCTTTCCTGACGATGATCGTCATCGGCTTGGGGTTCGCAGGCCTGGGCGTCATGGCGATCCTCGGCGGCATGCACATGGCGTCGTCGGCCTACGCCAGCATCAACCGCGATCTGCCGTCGCTGAACCAGATCGCCGGCCGCGAGACCTTCAAGACGGCCCAGTTGTACGATCGCAAGGGCCGGCTGCTGTGGGAGTTCTTCGACCCTGACGCCGGCCGCCGGACCGTGGTCCCGATCAGCGAGATCTCGCAGTACCTGATCGACGCGACGCTCGCCGCCGAGGACGCCAACTTCTACTCGAACCCGGGCATCGAGCCGAAGGGCATCGCGCGCGCCTTCTACCAGAACCTGGCCGAGCAGGACATCGTCTCAGGGGCCAGCACGATCACCCAGCAGCTGGTCAAGAACGTGCTGATCCCCGAGGACGAGCGCTACCAGCAGACGCCGATGCGGAAGATCCGCGAGGCGCTGTTGGCGTATCAGCTCACCCAGAAGGTCTCGAAGTCCCAGATCCTGACGCTCTACCTGAACGAGATCTTCTACGGAAACCAGACCTACGGCATCGAGGCCGCCAGCCAGGGGTATTTCGGGAAGCACGCTCGCGACCTGACGCTGGCCGAGGCGTCGATGCTGGCGGGCCTGCCGCAGTCGCCTGCCGTCTACAACCCGCTTCGGAACGCGGTGGCGGCCAAGGCCCGGCAGGCCTACGTGCTGGAACAGATGGTCCGCCACGGCTTCATCACCGAGGCCGAGGCGAACGCCGCCAGCCAGGCCGAGCTGCGGTACCAGCCGCAGAAGCAGCCGTTCCTGGCCCCCCATTGGGCCGTCTACATCCGAAGCCAGATCGAGGAGAAGTACGGCACGCGGATGCTCTACCAGGGCGGCTTGAAGATCTACACATCGCTCGACTTCGACCTGCAGACCAGGATGGAAGAGGTCGCCCTGGCGAACAAGCCGAACCTCGACCAGCGTGACGCCGAGAACACGTCCATCGTGGTGATGAACCCGAAGACCGGCGAAGTCCTGGCGATGGTCGGCAGCATGGACTACTGGAACACCGACATCGAGGGGCAGGTGAACGTCGCCGTCTCCGAGCGGCAGCCGGGGTCCACCATCAAGCCGCTGGTCTACCTCTCGGCGTTCACCAAGGGCTGGACGCCAGGCCAGATGATCGTGGACGAGAAGCTGTCCATCAAGGACGAGCTGGGCCGGACCTGGGAGCCTGAGAATTACGACAAGCGGTTCCACGGCAACGTGACGGCCCGCATCGCCCTGGGCAACTCGCTGAACATCCCGGCCGTCAAGACGATCCAGTTCGCGGGCGTCGAGAGCGTGGCCGAGCTGGCGCGGCGCATGGGCATCACGACCTGGACGGACAATCGCCGCCTCGGGCTGGCGATGTCGCTGGGCGGCGCGGAGGTCCGGCCGCTCGACATGACGGCGGCGTACACCGTCCTCGCCAACAACGGGCTGCGGATTCCCCAGGTCTCGATCACCAAGATCGTGGACGCGGAGGGGAACACGCTCGAAGAGTACAAGGTGCCCCAGGGCGAGCAGATCGTCGATCCGCGTTACGCCTACATGGTCACCAGCATTCTCTCGGACAACAACGCCCGCCTCATCACCTACGGCCCGAACAGCATGCTGAAGCTGACCCGTCCGGGCGCGGCCAAGACGGGCACCACCGACAGCTACCGCGACACCTGGACGATGGGCTATACCCCGAATCTGACGGTGGGCGTGTGGGTCGGCAACACCGACAACCGCCCGATGAAGGAAGTCCTCAGCTCGATGAGCGCGGGCAAGATCTGGCGCGAGGCGATGGATACGTCGCTGGACTACTTGCAGCTACCACCGGACGAGTTCACCCGCCCGCCGGGGCTGGTCGACGTCCAGATCTGCACCAACAACACGGCCTGCGTGACCGACCTCTACCCCGCCGAGTCGGTGCCGCGCGGCGGCCGGGTCGTGCAGCCGGGCGCAACGCCATCCTCGACCGCCGCGCCGGCGCCCGCACCGGCCGCGCCCGCTCCAGCGGTGACGGTCACGGTGGCGCCATCCACGACGACGACTCCAGAGGCCGCTGAGGCCGCCGAGGGCGAGCCGGGCGAGGGCGCCCAGCCCACACCCACAGCGCCGGGCCTGATCCCCGGGCTGCCGATCCTCCAGCCGCGGCGCACGCCCGGGCCGCCGCCCCAGGCGACGCCACGCCCGGCCGACACCGCGCCGGCCAACCGGTTCCAACCGACCGCGGCGCCAGCGCAGCCGACGGCCGCCTCGAAGCCGCAGCAGCCGAACACGCGTCCGCAGCCGACCCCGGCCCCCAAGCCGCAGGCCACCCCGACGCCACGTCGCCGCTGACGGCCCTGAAGCGCGGCCCCCAGGCCGCAGGCCGCCCCGACGCCGCGTCGCCGCTGCCTTCCCTCGGTCTGCTGTTGCCCGCTATGCTTGCGAGGCGCGGCGCGCGCTCCTGCGCGTCGCGTGCGGCTGGCTTTGCATCGGGAAAGGGGACCGCGCACGTGACGCAGTCGGGCAACGGCTCAGGCAGCAATGGCGCTGGCAGCAATGGCGCTGGCAGCAATGGCGCTGGCAAGCGCGTCGACTTGAAGATCGTCAGCCGCGAGCTGACCGAGGGCGCATCGCGCGCGCCCGCCCGCTCCTACCTTCACGCCGTCGGTATCACCAACGACGACCTTGACAACAAACCGCTGATCGGCATCGCCAGCACCTGGAACGAATTCTCGCCGTGTCAGGCGAACCTCAAACAGGTGGCCGACCACGTCAAGCAGGGCATCCGCGAGGCCGGCGGCGTCCCCATCGAGTTCACCACGATCTCGGTGACGGACGGCATCGCGATGGGCACCGAGGGCATGAAGGCCTCGCTGATCAGCCGCGACATCATCGCCGACTCCATCGAGCTGGCCGTGTTCGGGCATCGCCTGGACGGGCTGGTCACGCTGGCCGGCTGCGACAAGACCCTGCCCGGCTGCCTGATGGCGATTGCTCGCCTGAACCTGCCGTCCGTCTTCATCTACGGCGGCAGCATCCTGCCGGGCACCTATCGCGGCAAGAAGGTCACCATTCAGGCAGTCTTCGAGGCGGTCGGCCAGTACTCGAAGGGCGACATGACGTTTGACGAGGTCCGCGACATCGAGAACGTCGCCAGCCCGGGCGCGGGCGCGTGCGGCGGCCTTTTCACGGCCAACACGATGTCCTCGTCCATCGAGGCGCTCGGCATGATGCTGCCTGGCGGCTCGACGCTGCCGGCCGTCGACGGCCGCAAGATGCAGGAGGCCCACGAGGCCGGCAAGCGCGTCGTTGAGCTGCTGGCGCAGAACATCCGCCCGCGCGACATCATGACCCGCGAGGCGTTCCTGAACGCCATCGCCGTGGTGCTGGCGACGGGCGGCTCGACGAACGCCGTGCTCCACTTCCTGGCCATCGCCCACGATGCGAAGATCGAGCTGAGCATCGACGATTTCGACGTGCTGAGCCGGCGCACGCCCGTCATCGGCGACATGCTGCCCGGTGGCCGCTACTCGATGCCCGACCTCGGCGAAGCGGGCGGCCTGCCCATCGTCATCAAGCGGCTGGCCGAGGCCGGCATGTTCGACACCAACCAGAAGACCATCGCGGGCGGGATCTGGGCCCACCACCTCGACCGCTTCCCCGAGTCCGAGGGACAGGATGTGGTCCGCGAGATCTCGAATCCGCGCTACCAGCAGGGTGGATTGGCGATCCTGCGCGGGAACCTCGCGCCGGGCGGCGCGGTCGTCAAGGTGGCGGGCGTCAAGTCCGAGACGTTCACCGGCCCGGTCAAGGTCTTCGACCAGGAAGAGCCAGCCATGCAGGCGGTGATGCGCGGCGAGATCAACTCCGGCGACGTGGTGGTGATCCGCTACGAGGGTCCGAAGGGCGGCCCTGGCATGCGCGAGATGCTCGGCGTGACCAGCGCCCTGGCCGGGCAGGGCCACAGCGAGGACGTCGTACTCATCACCGACGGGCGCTTCAGCGGCGCGAGCCGCGGGTTCAGCATCGGACACGTCGTCCCCGAAGCGCTGGAGGGCGGCGCCATCGCGATCCTCGAAGACGGCGACACGATCACGGTGGACATCAACAAGCGCGAGATCAACGTGAACCTGCCGGGCGAGGAGATCCAGCGGCGGCTGGCCGCCTGGACGCCGCCCCCGCCAAGGTACACGTCTGGCGCGCTCGCAAAGTACGCGAAGACCGTGTCCAACGCGAGCCTCGGGGCCGTCACCGACTGACGTACCACAGGCCAGAACGCGCCATGCTGGATATGACGGGTTTGTCATCCCGACCGAAGCGACCCATTCGGCAGGCGCAGGGCAGGTCCATTCGGCGGGCGCAGGGCAGGCCTTGCGACTCCCCACGCCGTCATCCCGAGCGGAGTGAGCTTGCGAACGCAGTCAAGGGATCTTCCCCTTGGTGGCTACACGAGGAAGATCCCTCTATTCCGCTCGTTCCTCGCTCCAGTCGGGATGACGACGGGCACTGAGCGCCCCTGAGATTGACGCCTGCCGAGCCACTCTCGTTGGCGCGGACCAGTGGGCGCAGCATTGGCAGCCTGCACCCCACCCCGATTGGGGGTGGGGGCGGGTTCGACACTTCCCGGCTCGCCTCCTAGCGGCGCAGGAGGTCCGGCGGATCGAGGATCGGGGTCGGGCGGGCGAGCGCGGCGACGGCCGGGCTGTGCGCCTGCAACACCTCGTACATCTCCCAGGCGATGCGCCGGTACGAGAAGTGGCCACCCTCGCCGGTCCGCAGCTCACTGATGTAGACCGCCTGCGCGGCGTCCATCTTGAACAGAGCGCGGATGCGCGTCGCCATTGGGAGCAGGTAGGGAGCCGCCAGCAGCTCATCGGCCTCCAGATCCCGCGCGGCTTGCAGGCCGATATCCAGGGCGCGGTCGTAGGCGGCCCCGAGGCCGGCCGCCAGCGCCGCCGCCCCGATCTTCGACCCGAACGCGCGCGGAAAGACCTCGGCGGCCGGCTCAGCGCCGTGGGCCGCCGTCGGCTCCTGCACGATCTGGACGCACCGACGGTGCCGGTGCAGGTCTCTGAACGACCCGACGTCCATCAGCAGGTCGAAGGCGTACCCGTAGCCAGACTGCAGCTCGCGCGGCAGGTCGTCGTGCCGACCCCGGTGCTCGGCGGAAGCCGCTATGGCCAGCGACTTCTGCTCGGGGGACAACTCCCGCACGCGGGCCTGAATCTGCCGGTAGCTGTGGCCGGCCTCGTCGTAGCGGTACAGCAGCGTCGCCACGATCTCGTCTTCGGCCGACACCGCGTCGCCAAGCTCGACGGCCATCGAGCGGTCAGGCTCCCCGAGTGGGGCCAGCAGATCGCGCGCCAGCGAGGCCATCAGCCGCGCCGTCTCGATCTGGTAGCTGCTCGGCGCGGTGTATTTGACGAGCGTCGGCGCAGCCCGCACCTCCAGATCGGCGGTCTGATGAGGATCGTGCCCGGCCGAGCCGTTGGCAGCCCCGCTGCCGTTCCCGTTGCCATGTGCGCGGGTGCCGGCCAGCGCCCGCGCCTCGGCCGACAGCGGCTGCTCGGCAGGCCGCAGGCAGGCTGCGCGCAGCTCCTCCCCGATCTCGCGGACCTCGGCCAGAGGATCGGAGAGCAGGCGGCTGATCTGCCGTTCGAGCACCCGGGCGCTGACCACCTGCCCCAGGCTGGTGATCGTCGCCAGCGGCAGGACGCTGCGCGACACGTCGAACGCCCGCGCCCGCAGCGTCCGCTCGAACGCCTTCGGGTCGAGGTCGGCCGGCCGCTCGACCTCCTGCACCAGCAGCGCCAGGAGCCGCGTCGTCAGGTCATCGTAGGCGGCGAAGAGCGCGTCGGCGGCGCGGGTGTACGTCTCGCGGGCCGCCCCGGTCAGGCCAGGCGGCGTGTAGTACCCCGTCTTCTTGAAGGGCTGGTACCGGGTCGAGCGCTCCTGGCCGTCCCACAGCTGCTCGTCAACCACCTTGATGGCGGCCAGGATCGAGACGTGCTCCACGCCCATGACCAGGTGGGCAAGGTCGGCAATCGAGCGGTGCCCGTACTGAAAGTAGAACGTGTTCAGGAACTGCTCGGCGCGCTGCAGCGACAGCTCGCCGATGCTCTCCAGCATCGACTGCGACGAGCGGCTGTACTTCGCCATGGCGTACGCCTGGACCTCTGGCGGCACGCCGATGACCGCATAGACCTTCACGGAACCTCCCAGGCGCATGAAACGTGCTCAGACCATGATCCCCCGGAGCGGCGCACAGGGAGGTGGTTTTTCGCTACGTCTGCAATACATGACGGCGGCAGGACCGACGCTTCATGAGGAACGCCGATCTGCGAACGGCTCCTCAAGAGCATTTTGGCGTGAATTTGCAACAGATGGTAGCACCCCAGTCAACCGTGGAACCGCGCGCTGGACGGGGGCGGGCTTGACAAAAAGCGGGTCCATCGGGCATTGCAGGTGATGCAACTCCTACATCCCATCACCTCGAGGCACCGATGGACCCGCGAGCGCAAGTCTGCCACAACGTCGATTGTCCGGAGCGGGGTGTCGTCGGGGGTGGGAACATCCGGATCCACAGTCGGGCAGCGCGACGGTATCAGTGTCGGCGGTGCAGGCGGACCTTTCGCTGAGACGGTCGGGACGCCGTTCTCTCGGCGGCAGACGCCGGCCGAGCTGGCGGTGCTGGTGCTGACGCTGCTGAGTCATGGCTGCCCAACGCAAGCGATTGTGGCGGCGTTCGGGCCCGACGAGCGCACGGTGGCGCGCTGGCTCGCGGGTGCCGGG
>JADZEM010000085.1 GCA_020850535.1 Chloroflexota bacterium | reverse complement strand
CGCGACGGCCGTCGGGAACGGCAGGCACTGGTGCGACTGGAGCGTCGCGCAGCGACTGCAGGATCGTAGGCGGGGCTTTCAAGCCCCGACGCGGCGGCACGACGACATCAACATGCAATCGCCCTGGCGCCTGCCTCCCCGTGGAAGGCGTACGGAATCACTCGAGGCCGTGTCGAATTTGAGCGAACACGTCGTCCCCAGGAACGAGGTGTGCCACGCCTCGGCGGACTTCATCTGCCCGTCGCAACGCCTCCTCATTCCAGGCCTGCTCGACATCGCAGTCGCTTGAAGGCTCAAGGGACTCCAAGAGCGCTAACGCAAGTTGTGCTCGCTCAGACTCCGAAAGCTGGGTGGCGGCTTCCTTCAGTTCGTCACATGAAATCGACATGGGTCTCCGCCTCCGGCGTGCGCGGCAACTCGATGTCAGGATATGTTCAACGACGCGAAGAGGAGACGGCGGTTCAGATCATCATGAGATGACGGCTCAGAGCAACCGGCGGACGGCGGCCACCACCTGGGCCGCGCCCGGCAGCACGAACTTCTCCAGCGGCGGGCTGAACGGCATCGGGACGTCGTGGGCGGCCACGCGGATGACCGGGCCGTCCAGCTCGTCAAACAGCTCCTCGCCGATCTGCGCCGCAAGCTCTGCACCGACCCCGCCCGTCCGTACCGCCTCGTGGGCCACCACCACCCGGTGCGTCTTCCGCACCGAGGTGGCAATCGTGTCCCAGTCGAGCGGGCGCAGGCTGCGCAGGTCGACGACCTCGGCCGAGATGCCGGCCTCGGCAAGCTGCGCGGCGGCATCCAGGCACCGATACACCATCTGCGAGTAGCTGAGGATCGTCACGTCCGTGCCCGAGCGGCGGACGGCCGCCACGCCGAGCGGCACGATGTGCTCGCCGTCCGGCACCTCGCCGCGCATCTTGAACAGCGACTTGTGCTCGAAGTAGAGGACCGGATCGTCGTCGCGGATGGCGCTCTTGAGCAGCCCCTTGGCATCGGCCGGCGTGCTCGGCACCACCAGTTTGACGCCCGGGGTGTGCAACAGCCACGCTTCGACGCTGGCCGAGTGGTGGCCGGCCGCCGAGTTGATCGCGCCGTCCGGCATCCGCAGCACCATCGGCACGCAGCACTGCCCGCCGAACATGTAGCGAGCCTTGGCCGCCTGGGACACGACCTCGTCCATCGCCGTGGTGATGAAGTCCGCGAAGTGCATGTCCACCACCGGCCGCGCGCCGCACAGCGCCGCGCCGACCGCCGCCCCGACGATGGCCGTCTCGGAGATCGGCGTATCGAGCACGCGGTGGACGCCGAACTCTTCGGGGAGGCCCTTGAACTGCCCGAAGACGCCGCCCTGGAGCGCCATGTCCTCGCCGATCGCGAAGACCAGCGGATCGCGCCGCATCTCCTCCTGCATCGCGGCAATGGTCGCCTCGGTGAAGGTCATGTCGGTCATGGTCGGACGCCGCCAGGCAGCGGCGTCGCGTAGAGGTCTTCGAGCGCAGCCTCGGGCTCCGGGAGGGGGCTCTCCCGCCCGAACTGCACCGCTGCCGCCAGCTCGGCCTCGACCTCGTCCTTGAGGCGGGCCAGCCCGGCCTCGTCGAGCCGCCCCTCGGCCAGCAGCCGCCACTCCAGCCGCTGGATCGGGTCGTTGGCGCGCTGGGCCTGGACCTCGGCAGCGTCGCGGTACACTTGCGGATCGCCCACGAAGTGCCCGCGCATCCGGTACGTCTTGGCCTCGATCAGGACCGGGCCGCCGCCGTTTCGGACTCGCTCGACCCAGGCGCTGACAGCGGTGTAGACGGCCAGCACGTCGTTGCCGTCCACCACCACACCGGGCATCCCGTAGCCGGCCGCCCGATCTGCAACGTCCTCGATCTTCATCACCGACTTCACGGAGGTAGTCGAGGCCCACTGGTTGTTCTCGCAGAAGAAGATCACGGGCAAGTTCCAGACGGCGGCGAGGTTCATCGCCTCGTGGACGGGGCCGCGATTCGATGCGCCATCCCCGAAGAAGCAGAGGGCGATCTGATCCGATCCACGCAGCCGCGCCGCGATGGTCGCGCCGACAGCCAGGTTCGCGCCGCCGCCGACCACGCCGTTCGCCCCGAGCATCCCCACCGAGAAATCGGCGATGTGCATGCTGCCGCCCTTCCCCTTACAGGAGCCGGTGACCTTGGCGTACAGCTCGGCCATCATGCGGTCGAGCGGCGCGCCCTTGGCGACGCAGTGGCCGTGCCCACGATGGGTGCTGGTGATGTAGTCGTCGGTGCCGAGGGCGGCGCAGGCGCCGGCCGCGCAGGCCTCCTGCCCGATGGACAGGTGGATGAAGCCCGGCAGCTCACCGCCGAGATACAGCTCCTCGGCCCGCTCCTCGAAGCGCCGAATCCGCTGCATGGTCCGCAGCAATTCGATCTGGCGGGCCGGCTCGACGCGCGCGCGATCAGCGAGCGTCGCCGTCCATCATCGCGCGCAGCTTGCTGAGCCACTCCCGAGCGAGGCGTCGCCCGTTCGGCAGCCGGTCGTCTCGATTCCACCGCCACGTGGTAACCATCGCCAGCACGAGCGCCCGGCATTGGCGCAGGAGCGCTCGGTCAGTATTCGGGTACTGCCTGCCCACCTCTTCGGGCGCATGCGCGATGTCGAACTCGACCGGCCCTCGGCAACACGTCTCGAAGTCGATGAACAGGAGCCCATCCTTCGTGCTGAGCACGTTGCCGGGATGCGGCTCGCCGTGCAGGAGCTGCTCGGGAGCACCACGGTCCTGGATCTGGCGGCTCATGGTTCGCAGCGTGTCGCCGAGGAATGCGCGGTCGGCATCGGAGAGGCCAGGCGTCCGGCTGCGGTCCGCGACGAGCGACCGTGCCTGCGCGACTCGGTCCGTGACGTGCGGCGTCGCCATGTCGACCTGCCGCATCCCAGCGTGCAGCCGCCTGAGGGCGTCTGCGTACTCGGCAGGCGCGATTTCCAGGGCGGACACAGGTTCGTGGTAGGTCCAGAACGTGACTGCGAAGCCGTCACGCACGTAGACCCGTGGCTCCACCCGTGGGTCAAGGGCGACGACGGGGCTTCCCGTTGCTGCAAGCTGCTGCACAAGCTCGACTTCGAACGCGGCCACCTGCTCGCCAACCCGGGCAACCCGCGCAACGGTGTCACAGGGCAACAGGCGCAGGGTGAGCTTGTCCGAGTCCTGCAATACGACCACGTCGTCGGCCCGCAAGCCACACGCTGACGCACTCGCGATAGCCGCCCGAGCTGCGCTCCGAGCGTGTGGCGTCAGCACAGCGCCCCTCCCAGGTCGTGAGGCACACGCACAAGAGGCACACGCACAAGCGGGCGACGAGATCGCCTCAGAGATCGCGCAGTATGCGCCGCCCGCGCGGTCGGCTCGGCGAGTCTACTGTGGCCCGGACCCGTCACCCTGGTCTGGGACGGGCGTCGTGAATGGCTCAACCGGGCCTGCCGTGGCAGCGGAGCGTGCCTCACCGACCGTCTCCAGCATCGGAGCCTCCGTCACCCATACGCACCGTCAAGCCCCACGCATGGCCTGGAATGTGAAGGTCACGAGGCTGCTCCTAAAGTATCCCCGCTGGTGGCCCGCCGCGACGAAATGCGACGCGCCCAGGCCGGAGCATGCCGAAACGGGGCCGCCCCGACCAGTGTGGACTGGTCAAGGCGGCCCCGTTCCTCTCGATCTTCTTGCCGGGGGTCAGTCGCGCGGGCTGAACGGCTCCAGCGGCATCGTGCGCTTGCCGGTCCCCAGCACGAACAGGTAGTGGCTCATCGGGTAGAAGCCGGTGTGCACCACCTCGTCGTTCATGCCGAACACGAAGACGTTCTGGAAGTAGCGGCTGGTGGCAGCCACCAGCCGCTCGGCGGTGTACAGGTTGACGTGGCCGGCCTGGCTCTGCGGCGAGGCGTACGCCGAGGCCGTCTCGTTCGGCGTCCCGACGATGCACATCCCGTCTGGCCCGAGATTCGAGGTGATGGTACGGAAGTAGGCATCTTCCAGCTCGACCGGGATGTGCTCGATCACGTCGAGGCTGACCACCGCCCGGAACGTCCCGAAGCGCCGGCCCAGGAAGTCGGCCACCTCGAAGCGGCGGTTCGGCGCGCCGAAGCTCTTCTGCGCGATCTCGATGGCCGCGCGGTCGGCGTCCACGCCCAGGACGCGGTGGCCGCGCTCGGCCAGCATCAGCGCGCCGAAGCCCTCGCCACAGCCAAGCTCCAGCACGTCCACCGTCTCCAGCGGCGGCAGCAGCCGGGCGGCGAACTTGTAGCGGGACAGCACGAACAGCAGGTGCCGAGGCGCATTGAACAACTGATCCGCGAGGAACGGTCCGACGTTCAGCTCACGCTCGCGCATGCGGTCGCCGACGATGTGGCGTACCGCCTCCCAGGCATCGACGGCGGGTGAAACAGTCACGAGGCGCGCTCCTCTCAGGTACGGAAACCAGGATCTGGATGCGCCCGGGATGCACGCGGCATCCTGGATGCACGCGGCATCCTGACAGTCGGGCGCTCGCGCACACACACGGGGAATGCTCCCACTCGCCGGCGTCGTCCGCGATCTGCCCTAGCTAACGCCCGCCACGGTCGTTTTGGGTCGGCCCCAGTGGCCGTCAGCACGGTTGTCCGCCCCAGATCGGTACCCTGGTACCCCGGTTTTGGGCCTTTTCCGGGTACGCCGGGCCATTCCGCGACGAGTTTTGCCCAATTTCAGCGAAATGGACAGAAAAACCTAAACTTTTGGCCGTCACCGCCGATAGGGGTCATCCCGTTTACTTGTCGAGCACGGCGACAGTACCGCCGTACTGACACCGATGCTAGAAAGAGGGCCACGGGACATGATCAGGGTGCTTCTCGCAGACGATCACCAGCTGCTGCGGCAGGGTGTCCGCCGATTGCTCGAGGCCGAGCTGGACATTCAGGTTGTCGGCGAGGCCAGTGACGGTCTGGAAGTCCAGCGCATGGCGCAGGAGCTTCAGCCGGATGTCATCCTGATGGACGTGAGCATGGGCCTTGTGGACGGCATCTCCGCCACGCGCCAGCTGCTGCGCCAGTCCCCGTGGTTCAAAATCGTCATGCTGACCATGCACAGCCAGGACGGCCACCTTTTCCAGGCGCTCCAGGCTGGCGCGGTCGGGTACATCCTCAAGACCTCCGGCGCGGACCAGGTTGTCGGTGCGGTGCGCGCGGCGGCGGCCGGCGGCTCCGTCATCGCGCCATCGCTGGCTGGCAAGGTGCTCTCCGAGTTCCGCCGCATGGCGACCAAGCTCGAAGTCGAGGACGGCCTGGGCCAGCTCACCGAGACCGAGATGCAGATCCTGCAGCTGGTCGCCTCGGGCCGCTCCAACAAGGAGATCGCCACCAAAATGGTGCTGGCCGAGAGCACCGTCAAGAATCGGCTCTCCGTCCTCTTCCAGAAGATCAACGTGGCGGACCGCACCCAGGCGGCGATCTACGCCATCACCCACGGGCTCGCTCCGCTGGAGATGGCCGCCTCGGCTGGCTCCCAGAACTAGGTTCAGCACGGCGAAGGGTAGGAACGCCGCGATGACCAGTGCGATCGCACCGCAAGAGACCAGCGCCTCGGCCGGCGCCGCCTCGGCCAGCGCCGCCACGCCGGCGGCCGTCGCCGCGCGGATCCACGACGACATCCTTCAGTCGCTCGGCGTTGCCGTGCTGGGCGTCGATCTCGGGCGACGGCTCCACGAGCGCATGCGCTACGAGCAGGCCCTCTCCGAGCTGGAAGGCATCGTGGCGGCGCTCGAGCTGGCGATCGCCTCCACCGAACGGCTCCTGCCCGAGTTGCTGGCGATCCTGCCCGCCAGCCCGGCTCCCGCCACCGCGCGCCCCAGCCTCCGCGTCATGGCCCTTGACGCCGACGCCGACGACATCCCGACGGCCGGCCCCGAAGAGATCGTCACCACCATCTCGGCGTGTCTCGTGCAGGCGCGCCGCTGCCGTGGCCAGTACGACGCCGGGCTTGGCGAAGAGACCATGCGCGACCTTGAGCTGCTGCTCCAGCGGCTGGAGTTCGTCTCGGTGGCGTTCCGTGCTGTGATGAGCCAGCTCCGCGAGCTGGCGGCCACCCCCGCCCCGATCACCCGGCCCCGCATCGTCTCGCTGGTGCGCTCCGCCTGAGCCGTCCGTCCGCCGCTCGGCCCGGCTCGCTGTCAGAGACCGCGGTGTCGAGTCCTCAGGACGCCACGCAGCGCGGCGCGCGGAACCGCGCCAGGCCGTCCGGCTCGCGCTGCCAGTACGCCACGTACCCCCGTGCGCCCTCCCAGGTGGCCGCCTCCGTGCCGCAACGTGGACAGGCGATGCTGCCCTCCTCGCTGATCGGCTGCCAGTAGCCGGCCAGCAGATACGGCTTGCCGCAGCCGTCACAGGCATGCAGCTCCATGCGCTCGGCGTGCGACAGGCCGTGCTGCACGGCGATGGCCTCCCGCAGCACCAGCTCGTACAGGGACGGCCCACGCCGCGCCGGCTCCGAGGACATCGCGGGCGTCGAACGACGCGACCAGCGGGCCGGCTGGTGGGGCGGCTGGCGGTCAGGGGCTGCTCGGCGAGACGCGTTCCAGCGGCCGGGTGACGAAGTGGGCATGCTGCCCTCCAGGTCGAACCGTGCACACGACGCCCCAAAATGGGCGTCCAAACCGAGTCTACTCGTGAGAAGCTCGACGCTCCAGGGTTGATCTGCTAACCCGGGTAAACGATCCTCCGAGCGTTCACGGCCCGGTGCGAACGGCATTGCCTCACAGGGCGATTGCATGTTCATTGGTGTATCCGAAGCATCATGGAACGGGCGGTCGGGGACTGAAGTCCCCGCCTACCGTCATGCCGTCGCTGCGCGACGGCCGTCGGGAACGGCCGGCACTGGTG
>JADZEM010000084.1 GCA_020850535.1 Chloroflexota bacterium | reverse complement strand
GTCGCTGCGCGACGCTCCAGTCGCACCAGTGCCGGCCGTTCCCGACGGCCGTCGCGCAGCGACTGAATGACGGTAGGCGGGGACTTCAGTCCCCGACCGCCCGTTCCATGATGCTTCGGGGACACCAGCGAACATGCAATCGCCCTGGGGCTCGCCGCCGAGCAGGCGAGCCGGCCGGTGGCTTCCAACGGTGGATCCTCCTGCGCGCGAGTACGTCGATCGAACTGGCGATTGTTCAGCCTGTCTTGCAGAAGACAGTCGGCCCGACTCTTGAGGAAACCGGCTCAAGCCGTGGCAGATCGGGCGCTGGCGCATTCCCCCGTGAGCCAGACGGAGACGTCGTCGCCGCCCGGTGCTGCACCGGTCACCGACAGCGTCTGCAGTCGAACCGGTACCGCGTTGACTGGCAGATACCTTATCGTGGCACTACCGTTCCATGACGTTCCACACGTCTGGTGGAGGTTGAGCCGATGCGGTATCGCTGGCCGAATGGCGCGCAGTGCGCGGTGGTGCTCTCGTTCGACGTGGACGCCGAGTCTGGGTTCATCTACCGCTTTCCGAACGAGGCGGCTACGCAGCTTGACGAGATGGAGGAGCGGCGCTTCGGGGTGCGGACAGGCGTGTACCGTATCCTGCGGCTCCTGGAGAAGTACGGCCTGCCGGCAACATTCTTCGTGCCGGGCTTCACCATCGAGCACCACACGAAGGCCGTCGAGGCGATCCATGCCGCCGGCCACGAGCTGGCCTGCCACGGCAACGTCCACGAGACGCTGAGCACCCTGGACGAGGCCGCCGAGCGCCGGGCGATGCAGGAACAGCTCGACATCTACCGGAGGTATCTGGGGATCAAGCCCGTTGGGTACCGCTCGCCATCCTGGAGCCTCAACCTGCGAACGCCGGGCATCCTCAAGGAGCACGGCTTCGTCTACGACAGCAGCCTGATGGGCGACGACATCCCCTACTTCGTCGGGACGCCCCACGGCGAGCTGGCCGAGGTTCCCGTGCAGTGGCTGCTGGACGACGCGCCGTTCTACCGCCACGTCTACGGCAGCACCAACGGCATCGCCGAGCCGGACCGGGTGATCCGCCTCTGGGAACAGGAGTTCCGAGGGATGTATCAGGAGAACGGCGCATTCGTGCTCACGATGCACCCGTGGATCAGCGGGCGGGCCGGGCGCATGGCCGGGCTTGAGCAACTGATCCGCGCGATCAAGGCCGAGCCGAACGTCTGGTGGGCGACCTGCCAGCAGGTGGCCGCGTGGCAGATCGAGACGCGCCAGAACCTCGACGTGACGGTGCCACTCCCGCCGACCGCCTGACGGCACCTGACCATCGTACAGTTGCCACATGCTGAGCAAGAGGGCGACCTCCACCATACTCTGTGACAGCATATCCAGCCTGAGGAAAGTGCTATGAGTCAGACCCCACCGTGGGAACTCGACTGGTTGCCCTGGCGCAGGGTGTGCCGTCGCATGGCCTGATCGCAGGCGATGTGGGGACCGTCGTCCTCGTTCATGGCCGCGACGCAGCCTTCGAGGTGGAGTTCGTGAACGCCGACGGCCGGGGGCGTCAACGTGAGAGTCGGTCACCAGTAGGAGCGGCTGTCGCTGCAAGCGTACCCAGCGCGTTGCCCGATGCCACAGTCGAGATCGCCCCTCGACTGTCAACGACGAGCAGCGTGAGCATCTCCGGGTACACATCAGCGTTGAGCACAATCAACTCGCGCGCTGCGAGAAGCGCCGACTGTCTATCCTGAAAGGCCTCGACGAGATTGCCCGTGTCGGTGTCCCAGAGCTCGTAACTCATAGGCAAAGTCTACTCCGCCACCGGCACGACTCGCCCGAGACATCGAAGTAACTGGACTGGCGATGCCCAGATCGTGAAGTGACCGGGACGGCCAGTCTGCTCGATCTCCACGTCAGCATCATCAGGGATATCGACCTCCACCACGTATTTGCCGAGGGCAGGCGTGTTCAAAGCCGCCGCACGGGCGGCATCAAGCGTGTCAAAGTGAGACAGCCCGCGCCACAGTCGCCGTTGCGATGGCAAGAGTGGACGCCGTGGCTGGCGACCTTTCACTTCGTTTGAGGTGAAGTCCCAGGCAGTTGGTGGATTGTCTCGCGCAATGCGGTAGAAGCGACGCACCGTCAGCTACTGCCAGAGAGTTGTGCGAGGCTTGCAGGCCAATGGCCAGAGCAAGATCGCGGGGAAAGTCGTCGAGTGCATGACCGCAGAACAGGAATATGCGGAACAGCCAGGTCCACGATCAACCTGTTGGCGACGTGCGGCAGAACGCAGGCAGATCGAGACGCGCCAGAACCTCGACGTGACCGTGCCGGGGCTGCCGACAGTTGGATGTTGACAACGTATCGCGGGCAGGCTACGCTCTGCCCACACCGGCGTGCTGAGACGCCTGGATCTGGTTCGTGCCGGCCGCAGGCGCGCAGGGCAGAGGGGAAGCTGTCTTGTGGCCACCCCTGGAAGGTTGGCGACGCCAGGCCAGGACACGCATCCCAGCAAGCACGTCGTCAACACGTGAGAGGTGTGGCGCCCCCGCCGTCGCTGGCTCGACAGCAGCACATGTGAGCAAGTGGATACGTCGTGCGGCCGGCTCGCCAGGCATGCACCGCGAGCCCGGGTTTCAGGAGAGGACTGGGTAGATGGCTCACGATTCCGCGCGCCGCGATCAGGAGATGCCAGCCGCTTCCCCGCGGCTCACCCGGCGAGCAGCGCTGCGGCTGATGGCGCTCGGCAGCGTGGCGCTGGGACTGGCGGCCTGTACGCCAACGCCACCGCGCACCGAGCAGAAGCCGGCCGCCACGACCGCTCCGGCAGCGAGTGCGCCGACGTCCGCGCCCGCCGCGGCCCAGCCCACCACCGCGGCGGCCGCACCTGCTGCCGCCGCCAAGCCCACCGATGCTCCCAAGCCCGCGGCTCAAGCGCCCGCTCCGACGGCCGCCGCCGCTCCGACGGCCGCCGCCGCCGCGCCGGCCACCGTCAAGCGCGGTGGGACGCTGGTGATCGCCGCCGACGTCAACCCCGTCGGGCTCGACCCGCACGCGGTGACCGCGTTCTCATCCGTTGCGATCTACGAGCACCTGTACTCGAGTCTGGCAACGCTCGACTACAAGACCAACGCCGCGAAGCCCGACCTCGCCGAGTCCTGGCGGAACACCGACGACAAGACGGTTGAGTTCAAGCTCCGGCAAGGCGTGAAGTTTCACAGCGGCCGCGAAATCACCGCCGAGGACGTGAAGTACACGGTGGACCGCATCCTCGATCCAAAGGTTGCCGCACCACTCATCTCCTATCTCGGCCCGGGCATCAAGGCCGATGTTGTCGATAAGTACACCGTGCGCCTGAGCAACGAGACGCCATACGCTCCGCTCCTGAGCGTGTTTGCCGACCGGCGGCCCACCGCCATCGTGGACCGCGAGGTCGTCGAAAAGCAGGGCGATCTCAAGAACGCGGTTGGCGGGAGCGGCCCGTTCAAGCTGGTCGAGTACACGCCAGATGTTCGGGTCGTGCTCGAAAAGAACGGCGACTATTGGGAGAAGGGGTTCCCGATCCTCGACCGCATCGAGTTCCGTTTCATCACCGACGAGACGGCCCGGTTGGCAGCGATCCGCACGGGTGAAGTCGACATGACGGTGCTCAAGGATCCGAAGAACGCCCGCCTGCTCAAGGACGACAAGGCGATCAACCTGAACGACGTCCCGAGCTTCTGGCGCTCTGCCAGCCCGTTCAACACCGAGCGCAAGCCGCTCGACGATGTCCGGGTGCGTCAGGCCATCAGCTACGGCATCGACCGACAAGAGTTGATCAACACGGTCCTGCTGGGGGATGGCGTCCCGACCGGCCCACTCCCGCCGGGCGAAGCGGAATGGGCCATCCCGGTCAACGCCGAGAACTTCCCCACCTACCAGTACAACCCAGACAAGGCGCGGCAACTGCTCAAGGAAGCTGGCGCCGAAGGCATGAAGATCAGCATTCAGGCGGCGCCTGCCTACGCGACGGACATCCCGACAGCGCAGGTGCTCCAGGCACAGCTCAAGAAGGTCGGCATCGATCTCCAGATTCAGCAACTGGAGTGGGCGGCCGTCCTCCAGGCTCAGCGTGACCGCAACTTCGACCTGAACCTCACCTTCAACACAAACCGCCCAGACCCAGACACCTACCTCGGCGTCGCCCACAGCAAGTTCAGCCAGAACTGGGGTCGATACAGCAATCCACAGATGGATACGCTGATCGAGAAGGGCCGCGGCACCTTCAACGTCGAGGAGCGGAAGAAGACCTACGCCGAGATCCAGCGGCTCTTCGCGACGGAGCTTCCGTATCTCTATCTCTTCGTCATCAAGAACTACGAACCAGCCCGCCAGCACGTCAAAGGTTACACACCGATGGCGAGCGGCTATCGGCTCGCCCTGAAGGAAACCTGGGTCGACAAGTGATCGACAGACCGCGTACGCCTGAGGCCGGGCGCCAGCGCGCGGCCTCGGCGTGCGGCATCGGAGCCGCCAGGGGCGCCGGATGACGCGATACGTCGTTCGCCGAGTGCTCCAGGTCGTGCCAGTCCTGTTCGGGCTTTCCGTGGCCGTGTTCCTGATGCTGCGCCTGATTCCGGGCGACGTGGTTGACGTCATTCTGGGCACCGAAGGAGCCGCAAGCCCGGAGCGCCTGGCGCAGATCCGGCGGGTACTCGGCCTGGACCGCCCGTACCACGAGCAATACCTGGAGTGGGTCGGCGGCATCGTAACGGGGGACCTGGGACGCTCGATCCGGACCAGCCGTCCGATCCTGCCCGACATCCTGGTCAGATTTCCCGTGACACTGCAATTGGCGGCATCCGCGATGGTCGTGTCGCTGGCTCTGGCCATCCCGCTCGGCGTGCTGTCTGCCGTCCAACGGTACAGCCACGCCGACACGCTCGTACGCCTCGTCGGCCTGCTCGGGCTGTCGATCCCGAACTTCTGGCTCGCCACCATGCTTATCCTGCTCTTCTCAACGACACTACGGGGCGTCCTGCCAACCTCAGGGTACGTCTATCCAGGTCAGGATCTGCTGGGGAGCTTTCGGTCCGTGCTCTTGCCGGCGCTCGCGCTGGGCGCCGCCAACATGGCGATCTTGATGCGTATGACCCGGTCGAGCATGCTCGAAGTGCTGCGACAGGAATACGTCACGACGGCCCGTGCGAAGGGGCTTGCCGAACGAGCGGTCATGTACCGCCATGCACTCCGCAACGCGCTGATCCCGGTCGTCACGGTCGCTGGCGTCCAGGTCGGCTATCTCCTGGGAGGCGCCATCGTCGTCGAGCAGATCTTCTCGCTGCCGGGCGTCGGAACGCTGATTCTGAACGGTATCACGCAGCGCGACTACCCGGTGGTGCAGGCAGGCGTGCTGTTCGTTGCCACCAGTTTCGTGCTGGTGAACCTCGCCGTCGACATCATCTACGCTTACCTGGACCCGAAGATCCACTATGGCTGATGCACGCGTGGGTAGCTCTTCTGTGCGGGTGGTCGTCGGCGAGCGCGCCCGGCCCCGCAGCCCGCGAGGTGACCAGCTCCGCCGGCTCGTGCGTAACCGTCTGGCGCTGATGGGCGCTGCCATCCTGGCCGTGGTGGCCTTCGCCGCGATGTTCGCGCCGTATCTCTCGCCAGAAGACCCGCTCCAGATGAACCCGTCCCTGCTGCTGCAACCGCCGGGCGCGCAGCATCTGCTCGGGACCGACGAATTTGGCCGCGACATTCTGAGCCGCGTTATCTGGGGCGCGCGCATCTCGCTGTACGTGGGCGGGATCTCGGTCACCATCGCCCTGGCCTTCGGGGTCAGCCTCGGCCTCGTCGCCGGGTACAAGGGCGGCATCGTGGACGACACGATCAACCGCGTGCTCGACGTCGTGTTCGCGTTTCCGACGATCCTGCTGGCACTGGGGATCGTCGGCATGCTGGGACCGAGCCTCACGAACACGATGCTCGCCATCGGCATCGTCTACATGCCACAGTACGCTCGCCTGACGCGCGGCGCCACGCTCTCGGTCAAGGAGCGAGATTTCGTGCAGGCGGCTGTCGTGTCGGGGGCGAACGACACACGGATCGTGCTGCGCCACATCCTTCCCAACGTGACGGCCCCGCTGATCGTCCAGACCAGCCTCAGCCTCTCGCTGGCGATCCTCGCCGAAGCGTCCTTGAGCTTCCTGGGCCTGGGCACGCAGCCGCCCGATCCGTCCTGGGGCACCATGGTTAACACGGGACAGCGGCTCGTCGAGCTGTCGCCATGGCCCGTGGTGTTCCCAGGGCTGGCGATCATCCTGGCTGTGCTTGGATTCAACCTGCTGGGCGATGGGCTGCGCGACGCGCTCGACCCCAGAATGCAGGTGTAGGGCGCTGCAGGGCACACAGCAGCACGCGCGGCACGTGCCGGAGCAGCCGTCAGGCGGCGACTGCCCCCCGCCTGCGTCTGTCCCCTACGCGGGCTCAGACAAGCATGCGTGGAAGAGCCGGCGCCACGCGGCCTGGTCTTCCAGCATCGGCGTGTGACCCACTCCAGCCACCACTTCGAGGCGCGCGTTCGGGATCAGGCTGGCCATGGCCGCGCCAACGGCCGCCGTCCGAACATCCACTGGTCCGACAGCGTAGATCACGACAAGGGGAGAGGCAAGGCGGCTGGCTCAAGGCTGCCGCGCCTCCTCCCGCCTGCGATACCGCGCGGGCGCTGCCACCAGATGCCGAGAGATAGCCCACGCGGGTATTGCATTTCGTGCTGCCCGTGCCTCATGCTCCCTGATGGACGTGGCGGCGCCGCCACGGAAGATGAGCGCGCATCTCCACCTAGAAAGCGCTTCGCACCACGGCCCTCCCCTCCGGCGGCGCGGTCACAGCCCAGGGAGGCCATCATGGCAATGATGCATGGGTTGAACAGGCGTGCGTTTCTGCGTCTGAGCGCGTTCGCTGTGGGCGGGGTCAGCCTGCTCGCGGCGTGTGCGCCGCAAGCTCCGGCCACGAAGCCGGCCGAGGCGCCCAAGCCCGCCGACGCTCCCAAACCAGCTGCGACCCAGGCTCCAGCGGCACCGGCCGCCGCCCCAACGGCCGCACCGGCCGCCGCGGCCAAGCCCGCCGAGGCGGCAAAGCCCGCCGCCCAGCCGGCCGCACAGCCGGCTGCCGCGGCCAAGCCCGATGCGAAGCCGGCTGCCGCTGGCGGCGAGAAGATCGGCCGCCACCTCATCGGTAAGCTCGAAGGGCCGACCGTCATGGCGGAGGCCCCGCGCCCGGCGAAGCTGGCCGAGGCGCCGATGCTGGCCGAGCTGGTCAAGGCCGGCAAGCTCCCGCCTGTCGAGCAGCGCCTCCCCGAGGAGCCGCTCATCATCAAGCCGCTCCACGAGGTCGGCAAGTACGGCGGCACCTGGCGTCGTGGGTTCACCGGGGTCGGCGACAAGGAGAACGGCAGCCGGATCGTCTCCACCGACAAGCTGCTGTTCGTGGACTACACCGGCAACAAGCCGGTCGCCAGCCTCGCGAAGTCCTGGGAGTTTCAGGACGGCGGCAAGACGTTCGTCGTGAAGCTCCGCAAGGGCACGAAGTGGTCTGACGGCCAGCCGTTCACCGCCAACGACATCCAGTTCTGGTTCGAGGATATCTATCAGAACAAGGATCTCGTGCCCGTTCCGACCATCGGCATGTCGATCAACGGCAAGACCGGCACCATCGAGAAGATCGACGATCTGACCGTCGCCTTCAAGTTCCCGGAGCCGTACTACCTTTTCGAGGACCATATCTCCGGCAACACGCCGATGGGCAACGGCCACGCCTCGGGGGGGATCACCCTGATGGGCGCGATGGCCCCGGCCCACTACCTCAAGCAGTACATGCCAAAGTACGTGGGCGACGAGAAGGCAGCGGCCGCGGCCAAGGCCGCCAACTTCGACAACTGGGTCAGCCTCGTCAAGTTCAAGAACGACTGGAGCCTCAACCCCGAGCTGCCGGTCCTCACCCCCTGGAAGACGGTCTCGCCGATCAACACGCCGCTCTGGTCCCTGGAGCGCAACCCCTTCTTCTGGCAGACCGACCCCGACGGCAACCAGCTGCCCTACATCGACAAGATCCAGATGACGCTGGCCGAGAAGCTGGACGTCCTCAACCTCCGCGCCATCGCCGGCGAGTACGACATCCAGGGGCGGCACGAGATGCTCGGCATGCTGCCCGTCTACCTGGAGAACTCCCAGAAGGGGAACTACACCATGCGGCTGGACCCCGGCGACTACGGCGCCGAAGTCCAGCTGTACGTGAACCAGAGCTACGACGCCGATCCCGAGATCGCCAAGTGGACGACCAACCGGGACTTCCGGCGGGCGCTGGCGATGGGCATCGACCGCGAGCAGCTCAACGAGGCGTTCTGGCTCGGGACGGGCACGCCCGGCTCGTCCGTGGTGGACGAGTCGCACCCCCACAACCCCGGTCCCGAGTGGCGCACCAAATGGTCCACCCTCGACATCAAGCAGGCGAATGAGCTGCTCGACAAGATCGGGTTGGACAAGAAGGACGGCGAGGGCTTCCGGCTGCGGACCGACGGCAAGGGCCGCCTCCGCATCGAGATGACGACCATCCAGGCGGCCTGGATGGATCAGACCGCCGTCTGCGAGATGATCGCCCAGCACTGGCGGAAGATCGGCATTCAGGGCGACGTCAAGGAGGTCGAGCGGACGCTGATGGAGCGGCAGACCGAGAACAACGAGCTGATCATCTCGGTCCGCGACGCCAGCACCGCCGGCTCACTCCCGATCCAGCCGGACGCCGTGATCCCCGGCCAGCGCTCCTCCGGCCTCGGCCCCGCATTCGGCCTGTGGTACGCCTCGGCCGGCAAGCAGGGCAAGGAGCCGAAGGATCCCCAGATCCTCAAGGTGTTCGATCTCTACCGCTCGCTGGGCAGCCTGCCCCGCGAGAAGCGGGACGAGGCCTGCAAGGAGATCTGGCGCATCATGATCGACGAGCAGTGGGGCATCGGCACGGTCGGGCTGGCAGCCGCCAACCTCGGCGTGCGGCTGGTGCGGAACAACATGGGGAACGTGCCGGAGCGGCTGTCGCAGGTGCGCGCGTCACGGCACCCGGGCGCAACCCACCCCTCGACGTACTACTTCAAGAGCTGACGGGAGCAGTCACCTCCGGGGGCGGGAAGGCCCCCACCCCCCAGCCCCCTCCGCTGCGCGGCGCGAACATCGGCTTCCACGAACGACGGCCCATGCTGGGCGCGAACATCGGCTCCGCCGACATCATCTCGGCTGCGCCGCCTCTCCGTGTCGCCGACGTCCCTGTGCGCGGGAGAGGGGGAGACGGCCGAGACGGCGCCTATCTCCCCTCTCCCCTTGAGGGAGAGGGGTTGGGGGTGAGGGGTCACCCTGGGTGCGGGCCGTCAGACGGTCAGACGGCCTGGAACGGGCCGGCCGCTCGCATCACGAACGGCACGTTGTCCAGGTCAACCGCTCGCAGCTGGCGGCGGACGCGCTTCGCCGTGGCAGGCTCGCGCGGGGGCGTCAGGATCACCAGGCACGGCTCGCGCGCAGGCGTCCAGCCGACGCCGATGCCGACCACGCCCGGGATCTGCATCACCTCGTCGGCGATGCGCTCCTTCACCTGGGCGACACGCCGCATGTCCTCGGCTGCCATCTCACGCACCCGCAAGCGTCCTCGCTCAGAGTATAACGTCGAGCGCGCGGATGACGTGCTCGATGGGCGTCACAACCGCTGACGGCTGCGTGATGTCCACGGCGTGGAGCAGGCCGACGACCCGCTGCCGGCCGTCCACCACCACCGCGCCCGAGTCACCCTGGTCGGCAAAGCGCCGCCGCCGTGTGCCGACAACGAGCACCTGATCCTCGAAGCCGGCCACGTGGCCCGAGGGCTGCCGCACCGACGCCCGCAGCCCGATCACGCTGACCACGCCACTCGTCAACGCCGAGCGCTGCCCGTACTTGCGGACGGCCTCGCGGTAGCCGTACGGGTCGGCTGACGTGTCGCGCGGGCCGGCCAGCACGCCGATCTGCGTGACCCCGGGCAGCACCCGCCCCTGATGATCGGCGTCGAGGAGCGCGCGGGCGGCGTCCACCAGGTGGCCCGTGCCGCCGGTGCTCGGGGAGCACAGCCGGTCCAGCGTGGCGACGAGGTCCGCCGGGCTCCGTCCGCCCTCGCAACGGGCCGGCTGCACGACGCCATCGCCCACTGCCGCCCGGCCGCCGTTCGCCAGCACGTGCCCGGCCGTCAGCACGTAGGCGCGCCCCTGGGCATCCGTCACGCGACAGCCGAGCGTCCCGCCCTCGGTCACGTTGGCCGCATGCCCAATCGAGACGCCACCCGTCACAGGCGGACGCTGCGCCGCCACGAACGCACCGCCAAGACGTCGCCGCACCCGCACGCCCTCGAAGGTCTGCGGCAACAGGGCCAGCGGGGCCGGGTGCGTCCCGAACACCACCAGGTCGAAGTCATCCGGGCCGCCGCCCGCCGTCAGGCCGATCCCGACGCCGGTGATGGCCGGCACGCCCACCCACGGCTCGGTCCGGTGGGCCGCCGTCAGCGCCTCAACCGCGTCGCGCAGGGCCGGGTCGGATGCGATGCGTGGCAGGTACAGCCGCCACGATCCCAACAGGGCCTCGACGGAGCCGCCGAGCGCCGGCAGCAGCGGCCCGAGCCACTCGTCCGGCGCGAGACCCCACCGCCGCGAGAAGCGCTCCCGCGCACGCCGCGTCGTCAGGTGCTCAAGCTCGTCGGGAGGCGTCAGCGCGCGCTCGGCCAGCGCATCGCGGATCTCGCGCGCCCGCTCACTCAGCGGCATGGACGGCCGACCCTGGCGGAAACCCCATGTGCGACGCTCATTTCGTCGTCAGCGCCGAGCTGACGCCGAGCTTCCCGAGGATCGCCGCCAGCCCCTTGAGGCTCTGGTCTACCCCGAGTCCCCAGAAGAACGCCAGTGCATAGTCGAACGGCGTGCCGAACGGCTTGCCCACGTACAGATACGAGATAGCGGTGACAGCGGCCAGCACGACCCCCAGCATTGTGAGCGACCAGTCCAGCGAGTCGATCTGCTCCCGCAGCGAGGCCGCCGTCTCGGAAGCACTCTGGATGTTGACGCGCGGCGCGAGCAGGTCGGCGTGCCGCACGGTGGCAGGCAGCAGCGGCGGCGGCGGGGACGACGAGGACGACACGTAGACGCCCGTGGGATACTTCGCCCGCACCGTTCGGAGCGAGGTCACCACGCCTTCCAGCCGCTCCTCGACCTTCCAGGCCGAGACATCCGCCGTGCGCGTCGCGGCGGCGAGATCGGCGTCTACGGTCGAGAGCAGGTACTCCGCAGCGGCCAGCTTCTCGATGTCCTCCTGGTCTGCCCACCCGGCAGCGGCCTGCTGGAGCGCCCCCAGGAGCAGCACTGCCTCTTGCTGCCGCCGCTCGACGCGCCCGTACACGTCGTACAACGCCGTCAGCAGTTGCACCTGCTCCTGGGTGTCCGCGAGGCTCTGCTCGTCGTCGAACACCAGCGGCTTGCCGTCCCGCTTCAGGAGCGCCTCGGTCAACTGGGCAACCAGTGGCGCATCCGTCTCGACGGTCGGAAAGAGCCGGCGGTGCGTGGCGTACAGCTCCCGCGCATCGTGGCAGAGCGCCTCGAACGTGCGGTAGAGCGTCTCCGCGGCGGTGCGTCGCTCGCGGGCGGCTGCGAGGTCGCCGTCGCCGATGGCGGCCAGGGCGCTCTCGGGGGCGGCCGACGCCCCCACGCCGATCACCCGGTCGGCGAGCGCCCCGATGGTGAAGTCAGCAGCGCCGTCGGTGTCGATGTCACCGGTCCTCGGCTCGTCGTCGTGCAGGTTCTCCAGCGCCAGCAGGCAGCGAGCGCGCTCGTCCTGGGCCGGCCGCCATCGCCCCTGCGCCCAGCTCACCAGCCAGCCGAACCAGATGCCCGCCAGGACGACGGCGATGGGCAGCCCGGGCGCATCCGCCACGCGAGCGGTCAGCTTGCGGTTCGCCTCGCCCACCAGCGCGACGGCCGCCAACTGCTCGCCAACGGCGGCCGCCTGCCCGGGTTGGAGCGCCAGTCGAACGCTGCTGACCTCGCCGGGGGCCAGCTCGGTGCGCGTTGGCGGATCGGTCATGAACGGCCCGAACGGGATGGTCGAGACGCCGGACGGCTTCTGCGTGACGTTCGGGAGCACGATGTAGACGCCCTGCTGAAGCTGGGCGTTCGTGGCGACGAACGTAGCATCGCCGGCAGCCACCACCCCGCCGCTCGGCAGGGCTGGGTAGGCCAGCCACCACACAGCCAGCGCCGTGACCACCGTCACCGCCAGCGCCGCGTCGAGCCGCTGCCAGTCCTGAAGCGTCCGAAACCCGCTCACGCCACTGCGCCGCCCCATCGCATGCCCCTCAGTATCGAGAGCGCGTCGCGTGCTGTCAATCAGCGTCGTCGTCACAGCAGGGCGATTGCATGTTGATGTCGTCGTGCCGCCGCGTCGGGGCTTGAAAGCCCCGCCTACGATCCTGCAGTCGCTGCGCGACGCTCCAGTCGCACCAGTGCCGGCCGTTCCCGACGGCCGTCGCG